>JANOIK010000672.1:0-19048 GCA_031407585.1 Planctomycetota bacterium
GAGCAGCACTGCGGCGGGCTTTTTATGGGTGCCATGCCCACGGAGGTCCGCCGACGTGGGCATGTCTTGCGGTGCTTCAGCATGCTCACGCGGACGAGAGCATGGCACGCCGAGGATCGCGGCTTCGACCGTCGCGGCCGACACGCCCAGGGCGCCGCACTCCGGCAGCACGTCGTGGTGCATGAACTTCGGGCGCGCTCCGCTGAGCACGAGCGCCGACGCCACGCTGCGATGCACGTTGCGCGGCAGCAGGATTGTCTCGCCCGGCGGCACGGCGGCGAGGATCATCGCGGCGATGCCCGTCGAAGCGCCCATGCCGAGATAGAACGTCGCCGCGGCGCCGAACACTTCGGCGGCAAGCTCCTGCGCTTCCTTCACGCAGTGCGTCGGGTGCAGCGTGTTGTCGGTAGCCGTCATCGCCGGCAGGTCGTATGCGAACGTCGTCGGCCCCCACAGATCGACAAGCTCCGGCGGCGTGAACCGCCCGCCCTTGTGACCGGGCGTGTGGAAGGGGTACACGCCGCGCGCGAGGTACGCCGTAAGCGTCTCGAGAATAGGCGCGCGCGTTTGATCGAGCGGCATGTCGATGGGTGCGTGTTGCATCGTTTGGAAATTAGCCCCTGGCGCAAGCCGCGGGGTTTGTGAGCGTGACGCTCGACTCCGCTTCGTGCAAACCCCACGGCTTGCGCCGGGGGCTACTGGTCGACTGCCTGTGTCGAGAGCGTTGGCGGCGCTTCGACGAATAAAAAAAGTGGCTGGGGCGGCGGTTGCCAACCCCAGCCACTTCAGATTCAAGCACTAAGCTTCGCCGACGACTAGGCCTTCGCGGCGACGGCGTGGCCGTTGCCATTGGCGCGGCTGGTCGTCTTCTTGGCGTGACCGTTGCCGTTGCCATTGGCGTGACCATTGGCGTGCCCGTTGCCGTTGCCATTGGACGCGACAACCGTGACCTTCACCTTCGGCGCCGCGACCCGCTCGATGCGGATCGGCGACATCGGCCGGATCAGCGTCGACGGCGAGACGCCGCTACGCATGGCCGCCAGGTAGCCGGCCGCCTCGTAGTAGTTCTCGGCGTAGATCAACTGTCCGTCGCGGAACGGCAGATCGCGCAGGTCGTTCCGCATCAGGTTCGTGTTGTTCCGCACCGCGATCACGGGGATGCCTTGCTCCACCGCGGCGAGCGTCGGCAGACCCACGCAGCCGTCGGGGATGATCAGGGCCGAGACGTCCTCGGCCTGCAGCATCGACGGATCGTAGACGCCGTTCACCTTGGTCACGACCTGCGGAGCCCGGTTGAGGCCCTTCAGGACGCAGAACAGGTACGTGCTGCTGATGACCTCGGCGGCCTTACGCGGCTCGACCACGCCCCACTTCTCCGAACGGATGGCTTCGCTCGACATGGTCGGAGCGTGGGCCGTCGGGCAGTTCAGCACGGTGCTGGTCGTGTGGGTGAGCACCGCTTCGACGCCGCCCCACGGGTTGGCGCCGCCCTTACCGAAGTAATTGCGGTGCAGCTCCACCGTGTCGATGTGCGGCGTGATCTTCGAGGCCAGGGCCACCGCATCGTACGTGCCGCGCTTCTTCTGCAGGACGTCCAGCAGCGTCTCCATGCGCTCGATGGCGCCGGTGACGCGGCCGCTCTCGGTCATGCCGATCTTCATGTGGAGGCCGTCCTCCAGCACCACGACGTCGGCGATGTTCATGCCGAGGGTGGCACGAGCGCCTTCAGCGCAGTTGATCGTGTTGTCCACGATGTGCGGCGCTTCGGGGCGGGCTTCGGTCACCAGTAGGACGCGGTTCTGACGCACCTTGCAGAGGCCGATCGTGCCCATCATCAGCCGGCTGATGAGGCTGCCCTCGGCGTACCAGCAGTTCTCGGTCTGCTCGTTGACGTCGGAGGCGTTCACCACGTTCGGGTGGATGATGAGGTTGTCGACCTGCGAGGCCATAAGCCGGGCCGCGGGCGTCGCGTCGCCGGCGTGGCCGCCGATCGCGCAGTCGACGCCCGTGGGGATGAGCATCACGGCGTTGAAGGCGTGGGTGCGCTCGCACGTGCGCTTGCGGAAGTCGAAGATGCTGCCCGGCATCATCTTCGAGCCGTTGGTCACGCCTTCGATGGCTTCCATCTCGCACGTGTGGCCCAGCCGGTTCTTCGACACCATCGCGACGCGCACCGCGGCGCTCTTGCGGCCGCACGAATCGGTGACGGCCTTCTGCAGGTTACCCAGGGGCGAGCCGGTCTTTTGCCAACCATTGACCTGGACCTCTTGAGCAAAAACTTTCATGGAAAGCCTCCTTCCTGGGGGCATAACCGGCCGCACGCGCGTTCGACAGCGCGACGACCAAGCCAGCGGCGACCCAACGAAATCGTTGTGCCAACTCGTTGTTGGCGGGGTGCTGCAGCCAGACAACCTTGCCCGAGGGGCCGTCAGGTGACTCGTGTCACGTGCGACGACCTGGTACGCGGCCCACGGCGGCGTGAGAATTGTAAAGTGATACGTCCGAATTCCCGGAAGGTTCGCCCTCGCGGAAACATTCCGCGAGATTTCCGGTCGTGAGATTTTCAGGTCGTGGCGGCGGCACCACTGGTGCGGTGACGCGCTGCCGGAACTGCTGAGGGAGAGACTGCCAATTCCAAGGTCGCGTGGCGTGCGGCGAGCGACCTAACGAGCGAGAGGGCGTCAGCGACTCAACGCCTGGGGCGAGTCCGCCAGATCGGCGAGCAAAGCGCGATGCGGCGTACGAGGTCGAGACGAAGCAGGGCGGAACGGTCGATTCCCGCCTGCAGAGAGAGCGAGCGCACCAGAGAGGCAAGCCGACGCGGCCAGCTTGAGACTTCGAAGGTCTGCCCGCCCAGTTGGCGAACGGGTTGGCAGACACAATTTGCGAAGAAAGCCGCGTTCAACTCTAAGGGAGCCTCTCTTGTCTGTTTGGCTTCCGGTGGAAGCCACCGTCCAAGGACGGAGTGGATGCTGATTGGCGTGCTAAGGAGGGCCTGGCCACAACCTGAGGGGCCGTTGCGCACTCTCCTTCTACCAATGGTTTGCACGATAGAGATTGTCGGCAAGATGTGCAATCGGAGATTCGGAAAAATTTGCTGGCGCCGCGTCGGTGCGACCGCGAGCGACCGTCACCTAGCGTACGGCCGTCGCGGCCAACGCCCATCCGCGGAGTGCCGAACTTGCGTCGCTCGCCGGGGCAGCCACAATGAAGGGTTGCCGCCGAGCCTCGCCGCCGCTGCTGAGTCACCTCTTCCGATGAGACGCCGCCATGCTGAGCGAACCGAGCTACCGCCAACTGCGGTTCGAGGGCCGTCCGCAGGGGCGGCCGTCCGCCGGCGCCGCGGTCGTCGTGGCCGCGCCGACGGCGATTTCCGGCCAGCCGCGCGTCCGCCGCGAAGAGCCGCCGCTCGCCGCCGAGGAGCGCCGCCTCGTTGAGTCCGCTCTGGCCACGGCGGGATTGGACGCCGGCGCCTACCGCGCGGGCCCCATGCGCCGCCGGTTGCCCGCCGTGCTGCGAACCCTGCGAACGCCCAGCGCCATCGCCGCGGAGCGCCGGCTCGCCGGCGACCGGACGCTCGCCACGCGGGCGCTCGACGCCCTGCTGATCGGCCACACGGAGCCCTTCCGCGACGCGGAAGCGTTCGCCGAGCTGCGGCAGCGCGTGCTACCGACGCTCGCCGCGGGAGGCCGAGGCCTGCGGGTGTGGAGCGTGGGCTGTTCCGGCGGCCTTGAGCTGCTGTCGGTCGCCCTGCTGCTGGCCGAGCTGGGAGTCGTCGCCGGCAGCACGCTGCGGGGCAGCGACTGCCGCGCCTCGGCGATCGCCGCCGCCAAGTCGCACGCGCTCGAAAAACTTCCGGCCGTGAGCCCGGAACATGGACAGTTCGAGGCGGCCCTCGCGGCGCCGGAGTTCCTTGCCGCGGTCGAGCAGGTCGACTGGTGCGTCGAGGACGCTCTAGTTGCCCCGGCCCGCGGGCTGTGGGACCTTGTGCTGTGCCGCAACCTGGCGATCTACCTGAGCGAGGCCGCCGCGCGGCAGCTTTGGACTCGCCTGGCCGCGGCGCTCGCCCCCGGCGGCGTCCTGGTCACCGGCAAAGCCGAGCAGCCGCCGGCCGACCTGCCGCTCACCCGGCTGGCGAAGTGCATCTACCGGTTGGAAGGGAGCGCCCCGTGAGCCGTTTCGACGAACAACACCGACCTTCGCCGCCGCCGGCTCTCGGTTCCGCCCTGACGGCGTCGCTGCTCGCCGTGGCGGCGTTCGCCTTCGTGCGGCTCTACCTCTACACCGATCGCTCGGTGCCGCTGACGTACGCGCTGCCGCTGCTCATGGCTCTCTGGCACAAGAACCGGCGGCTCCACTGGTTCATCACCGGCTGCATGGCCGTGATCGCGGGCTACCAGGTGCTGTGGCTGTTCCCCGACGAGGTCGCCGCCCTAGTTTCGCGGCCGGCGACGTACGTGATGATGCTCGCCAACATCGGCATCGTCGCGGTGGTCGTCGATCGGCTGATCGCGTCGCAGCGACGCCTGCGGGCGAGTTACGTCGCGATCGAGGACGCCAACCACGAGCTGGAAACCACCAACGCCGAGCTCGCCTCTCGCGAGGAGGAAATCAGCAGCCAGAACGAGGTGCTGCAGTCGCAGTCCGAGGAGCTGGAGCACCAGATGGAGGAGCTGCAGCAGCAGGCCGAGGAGCTTCAGCAGCAATCGGAAGAGCTCCAGCAACAGAGTGAGGAGCTGCAACACCTGAACGACGAGGGCGCCAGCCGGCAACGGGTGCTCGAGGCGCTGCTCGAGACCACGACGACGCCCGTGTCGCAGGGCGGCCTCGGCAGCGCGGCGGGGCGCATTTGCGAGGCGGCGCTCGAAGCCACCGGCCGCGAGGCGGCGGGGGCGCTGGTCGTGGCATGGGACGCGGGGCAAACGACAATCCTCGGCCACTGCGGTTTGGCCTGGCCCGCCGCGGCCGACGCCGCCGGCCAACCCTCCGCGCACGACGATCCCTTCGTCCGCACGGTGCTCACCGAGCGGCGGATCGCGGCCATCGAGGACTTGGCGACCACGCCCGAAGCGCTGCGGCCGCGGAGCCCCAAGGGTGAGCCGTTCCGCGCCGCACTGGCGGCGCCGATACTGGAAGACGGCGCCACGGTGGGGGCCATCGTGCTCTACAGCCTCGCGCCGCGGCAGTGGTCGCAGGCCGAGTTCAAGATCGCCGAGTGGCTCGCCAGCCAGGCCGGGCTCGTGCTGCTCTCCGCCCGGCTGCAGCAGGAGATCGACCGCCGCCGCGAGCAGGCCGAGGAGGAGTCGCAACGCAAGACGCGATTCCTGGCCGCGGTGTCGCACGACGTGCGCACTCCAGCCAACGCGATCAGCCTCACCGCCGAGGTCATCAAACAAGCCGGCGACGACCCCAAGTGGGCCCACGAGATTCCCGAGCTCGCCGAGGCGCTCCGCTCCAACGCCAAGCTGCTCGTGGAGCTGGTGAGCGACGTGCTCGACCTCGCGCGGTTTGACTCGGGCAAGGTCGAGGTCGACCCCAGCGAGTTCAGCCTGCAGGACATGGTGGGCAAAGAAGTGATGCAGTACCAGGCGCTGGCCAAAAGCGCGGGGCTGCGGCTGGGCGGCTCGACCGACGCGGCGCCCATCTGGTTGCGCACCGACCGCATGAAGCTCGCCCGCGTGCTGAGCAACCTCATCGGCAACGCGATCAAGTTCACCGACCGCGGCGGCGTCGAGATTCGCTGCACGCGCGGGGCCGACGGCACGGTCGAAGTGCAAGTCGAGGACACGGGCGTCGGGATTCAGGGCTCGCAGCTGGAGAACATCTTCGACGAGTTCTTCCAGATCAAGAACCCCGAACGCGATCGCTCCAAGGGCACGGGCCTGGGCCTCGCGATTTGCAAACGGCTCGTCGACGCGATCGGCTGCTCGCTGAGCGTGCGGAGCCGATTTGGCGAGGGAACGACGTTTACGCTGCGCATTCCGCAGGATCTGGTGATCGAAGCGCCCGCGGTCAGTGCGCCGCGTCCGCTGCAAATGCAACAACAGCCAACCGCGCGGCGACTGGAGGGCCTGCGGGTGCTGCTGATCGAGGACCACGAAGACACGCGAAACGCTTTTTCGCGGCTACTGGGAACCCAAGGCGCCATCGTAGAACTCGCGACCGACGGGCGCGAGGCGCTGCGCGTGTTGGGGCAGCACGCCCCCGACGCGGTGCTGCTCGACCTGATGCTCCCCGACATGGACGGCCGCGAGGTGCTCCGCCATTTGGCGGCCCACCGTCCCGCGAACCTGCGTTGCCTGCTCGCGGTCTCGGGAGACATCACCGAAGCGCGGCGAGCGGAGGTTGCCGCACTGGGCGCCGACGGCCTGGTGGCGAAGCCGCTGCAAATCGAAGCGCTGATCGCGCGAATCTGCGAGGAATTGGCGAAGTCCGCGGCCCGCACCGGAAATCAATCGGGGGGCAGAGAGCCATCGGCCGGCGCCCGGAACGTGACGGTTTCAACGCCGCCGGCCTCGTGAGTCGCCGCGGGCGCGGTCGTCGCGACTTCGCCCGCCGTCGCGTTGCTAGTCGTCGCGTCGCTGGACGGCTCCGCCGGGATCGCTTCGGGCAGCGGATCGCGGCTGTGAAATTCCGGATGGTACTGCAGCCGCGGCCGCTCCTCGGCATACATCGCGTCGGTGAGATCGCTCTTCAGCCCGTTGATGTGCCGGCGGAACTCCGTGAAATGCTTGCCCCAGGTGCGGGCGACTTCCGGCAAGTCTTTGCCGAAGAGCAACAGCGCGATCACCGCGATCAGCAGCATTTCGGATCCGCCAAGCGGGCCGAACAGTGCGAGCGGGAGGAGCGGGAGAGTGACGGGCACGACAAGCATGATCGGGGCCTACGCTTGGGAAGCGGCGCCGATTCAGCGCTGAATGTCGTCGCGACGCTTGTCTTCGATCGAGGCGTCGGGATCGGTGACGCCTTCGCCCCGGATGCCCTTCTTGAACTCGGTGATGCCGATCCCAAGCGAACGCATGACCGAGGGGAGCCGGTTGCCAAAGAGCAGCAACGCGACGAGCGCGACAGCCAACAGTTCCATGCCACCCAAGCCAAACATCGTAGCCTCGAAGGTAAGTCGCTCGCGCGCTTCGCCCGCGCGAGACGCAAGCAAGACGGGGCATCAATCCGTGCCGCGGATCCACTTGGAGCGCCGCCGCTCCGGTAACTCAATTCTACAGGGTGGAAAGGGCAAGTCAAACCGCGGGGAAGGGGGCCGCGACCTGTCGATTTCGCCACCCCAAGGTCCTTCGTGAGGCTGGGTGCCATGCCCACGGAGGTCCGCCGACGTGGGCATGTTGCGGGAGATTTCGGACATGCCCACGCGGACGAGGGCATGCCACCCAACTCTCACCGCGCCGGCACGGCTTGCCACTCACTTCGCCGGGCCATGGACGGGTCGTAATCCTCGGGCGTGTAGCGGTAATACACTTCCAGGCACATCGTGGCGAGCGCCGTGGTGTAGACCCGGCCGCCGTAGCCGCCCCACACGCATGCCGAGGTCCACGAGCCGTCGCCCGACTGGGAGTTCACGAGCGTCTTGGCAAGCGACTCGTTCCAGGTTTTCCACGCCTCCTCCGAGGCGATCGAGTGCTCCTTCGCGCGGTGCAGGGCGATCGTGCCGTAGTACCAGTAGTAGAAGTTCACGGTAATGCCGCCGGGCGTCTCTTCGAGCAACGCGCGGCGCGCTTCGTCGAGCGCCGCGGGCGCGAGTCCGCCGTCCGCGCGGTGCGTGAGCAACTGCCGACAGAAGAGCGCCTCGGCGGTCATCGCCCGCGAGGGAGCGCCTTCGGGTCGATACGCCGCGAGCCCGCCGTTGGCGCCACGCTCCACGTTGGCCAGGAACGTGTCGACGCGCGACCATGTGGCCGGGGGCACGCCCACGCCTGCAAGCTCAGCACTGCGGAGCGACATGAGCTGCCAACCGAGTTGGCTGGTGTCGCCGCCGTCGTTGCCGGGCTGGGCCTTGTAGCGCCAGCCGCCGTCGGTGGGATGCTGCGCGGCGAGCGAGTACGCGACGGCACGCTCGACGATGGGCTTCAGCTTGGGGTCGCGCGTCATCGCGCAGGCTTCGCTCACGGCGAACGTCGCCATCGAGTGGCAGTACATGTGGGCGAAGAACTCGGCGTCGCCGCCGAGGTTGCCGTTGGCGCCTTGGCTGCGCCGAAGATAGTCGAGCGCGCGGGCGACGTTGTCGGCATAGGGCCCGTGCTGGTGCGAGTGGCCGGCGCCGAGGAATGCCAGTAGGGCCAGTGCGGTGACGCCCGTGTCGGCCTGGGCCCCGGCGGCGCCGCGGTTCTCGCCGAGGACGAATCGCTCCTGGCCGGCGCCGAACCGCTTGGGGTCCCAACGCCCGTCGGGCGACTGCGACGCCGCAAGCCACGCGAGGGCGGACTGCACGGCCCGTTCGGTGGTGGGGTTGCCCCCGCCCCCGGCAACGGTGGCGGCCCGATCGGCGAATCGATTGGCATACGCCGCGGGCATCCCCGACTGCGGCGTCGCGTTGGGGTCAACAAGCGCCCCCGCGGTATCGGGCAGCATCGTCGCCTCCGCCACCTGCCCAGTGTTCGAAGGCGCGCCTCCCTCACTCGCAACCCCCGCCTCTGCTTGCAGCTTCGCGACCGCCACCGATTGACCCTCCACCTCACTCTCCCCGTCCATCACCCGCGGCGCAACCTCCGCAATCACCTCCGCGGCAGGAACCTCAGGCTCCGGCTCCGGCTGCGGCAACAACTCCGGCGCCTCAAGCGTGAGGTCCGGAGCCGGCAGCAGCGGCGCGAGGCTCGGCGGCGCGAGCGTGGCGAGTTGGAGCGGATCGGGCGCCGGAGTGGTGGTGGCGGGAGCGGGGTCGGGCTTCGGTTCTGTTGGCGGCGCGGGCTCGGCCGCGGCGAGTTCGATCTCTGGTTTAGGTTCGGAGCGCTCCGCTTCGGGCGGACCCTCCGCGTCGCGGCTAACGGGAGTTGGAACTGGGGGCGAGATGAATGTGGCTTCGATGGCGTCGCGGGCCGGCGCCACGTTGACGATCGCCACGCGAATCGGGCCGCCTGCGCCGGGGCCGATCCCCACGCCCGCACCGCCGGCGCCAATGCGCACGTTGGTCGCCACGCAGGCCAGCAGCACGTGCACCCACGCGGAGAGCAGGGCGCACTTTTTCCACGGCTTCGTTTCACGCCACCGCGTGCGCATGAGCACGACCAGCACGACCGTCGCGGCGCCGAGCAGCGACCACACGACGATCCAAAACGTCGTGCCGGGAATCCACGCCAGCGGCGGTAGGGGCAGGGCAGCGGCCATGCGTTACCGCCTCGCTCCGCCCGCGGCGGCGTCGGCGACTTGAACGCTCACGGCCAGCTCGGTCACGCCCGCTTCCTTGCAGGCGGCCATTGCCGCGGCGATGTGCTGAAACGGGCAGCCCGCGTCGCCGAGAATGACGACGCTCTGCTGCGGACCCGCGGCGATCGACTCGGTGAGTCGTTTGGTGAGCTCCGCGACCGACACGGCCTCGCCATCGAGCGACACGCGACCGTCGGCGTGGATCACCACCTCGCGGGCCTTCTGGGCCATCGACAGCGCGTCGCCCTTGGCAACTTCCGGCAGCCGCAGGTCGATGTCGCGATTCGGATCGGTGAACTTCGTCGCCGTCATGAAAAACACGATGAGCAGGAACACGACGTCGATAAGCGACGTCAGGTTCAAGTTAGGCATCTCGTCGTGTTGGGTTTTCAGCGGCATGGCGGAGGGGATTTACTACGGAGGGGACTCACCACAGAGGGCACAGAGGACACGGAGAGGAAAGAATAAAAGTGAATAGGAAAATGAGTTAGCGGTCGCATGTGAGATCACACGGCGACACTTTTCAAAAAATCCATTCCCTCCTCTTCTCTCTGTGCTCTCTGTGCCCTCTGTGGTGAATCCGTTTCCTATGCGGCCTTTTTAACTTTCGAGGCACGCGGCGGACGGTTGCGGCGGTCTTCGAGCGCTTCGGCCGAAATGAGGTTCACCAGGTCCTGGCCGTGGCGGTCGATGTCCGTGACCAGCACGTCGACGCGGCCGACGAAGAACAGGTACAGGATCAGCGCGGGGATCGCGACGCACAGGCCCGCGGCGGTCGACATGAGCGCCGTGCCAATGCCCGCGGCGAGCATCTCGGGCTTGCCCATGGCGCCGCTGCCGGAGATTTCGTTGAACGCGATGATCATGCCCCACACGGTGCCCAGCAGGCCGAACAGCGGCGTGACCGACGCGATGCAGTTGATCACCCGCAGGAAGCGGCGCAGCGAGTTCGCGGCGCGCTCGCCTTCGTCGAGCACGGCTTGCTCGACCTCAACGGCCGGTTTGCCCCACTTCCGCACGGCGGCGGCGAACACGCGAGCCACCAGGCTGGGGTCGTCGTCGCACAGGTCGAAGGCCTGGTTGCGATCGAGGGCGCCTTCGCTGATCTGCAGCAGCAGCCGCTCGACGAACATCTTGGGCGCCACCCGCGCCCGGCGCAGCACGAACAGCCGCTCGAACGTCACCAACATCAAGACGAACGAACAGACGATGATCGGGATTACCAGCGGACCGCCGGCCCACAGGGCGTCCCACAGACTGGTCGTGGGAATGGGCCCGGCGTCGGCCAGCAGCAGTGCGGCGTACGGCGTCATGGGACCTCAGCGGTGCTCGGCGTGGAGTGAAACGCAATTAGCCCCCGGTCGAGTCTTCCGAAGAAGGTGACCGGGGGCTAAGTAGTCATCGGCGTTTGGCGAGTGCGCGAAACGCACCATTTTGACGGTTGTCGGTCAAGCTACGGGCCCGTCGGGCCGGCGGGGCTCGGACCGTAAGGGCTGCCTTGTCCCGTGTCGACGTTCCCCACCATGTGCAGGTGGTTGTGGTCGACGTAGATCACTTCGCGAGCGTCTTCGTCGCGGAGGGTGTGCGGCACGGGCCAGCCGATGCGGCGAACATCCTCGTAGTAGATCGTGCACTTGTAGTGGGCATGGTGCTGTTGAGCCGGGCCGACCAGCGGGTAGTGCCGCGGGGGGTCGACGTAATCGGCAATCTTTTCCTTGACGATGCGGACGTTGTTGCGGTTCCGCTCCCACAGCAGCGCGACGCCGCCCTGGACCGGCTGAGCCTTTTCGAAGGCCCGCATCACTTCGTCGTCGCTGGGCGGATCGATCGCGATGCACTCGGTGCCCGCGGGGATCGGACCCAGGATCGGCGCCCGGTCGTAGCGCTCGTGGTTCCAGAACTCATCTTCCTTCAGCTTCTGTGCATAGACGCTGACAGGAATCGGGAACGCGAGGATGCCGAGGCTCGGCCCGAGCGTCGTGCAGCCCGTGGAGGCGACCGATCCGGCGGCCACGGCAATGATCAACGCGAGTGATGTAGTTCGACGGCGCATCCTGCTATCCCTTCGCTTGGGAGGATCAACGCGGCGGTGCGCTGCCCGGAGTGGGGCATCCGCGCCGACGAGTCCTGCCGCGCCGATTCCTGGCGTGGCCAGAAGAGTTATCGAATTCACACTGGGTAGAACTTGCGGATTTTTCCGATTGTGCGGCAGAAAGTTCCGCGTCGCGTGCTAGCAGCGTTATGAGTCTCATCGCGCAATAGCCCCCCGCGCAAGCGGGGGGTTCGAAGCACGCGAAGTCCTCACTTCAAAACCCCCGGCTTGCGCCGGGGGCTAGAAGCTCACAGTGCATCCACCCACTCACCACTCACTCCCCCCAAAAAACAAACCCCCGTCGACGCGGTGGTCGACGGGGGTCAGGAGGCGGTGAACTGCGGCCGACCGAAGAACTGTTAGTGCTTCTGGTCCGCGAAGTCGAGGAACCACCAGCCGTCGTCCCACTCCAAGGTCACCTTGCGCCACCCGAGCGGCACTTGGGGATAGGGGTAGAACGGGCCGATGTACGGCCAGGCGGTCGGCGAATACTGTTGCGGATAGGTGACGGCCGCGTAGTTGGGGTGCGCGGCGTAGCTCGGCCAGGCGTAGGCGGGCATTTGAGCGTTGTCGTAGCTGGCCGTCTGGGCCATGCCCGTGGGCATGTACCCGGCCGGCTGCATGGATCCGCCGCCACCCGGGGCGCCATAGCCGCCGTAACCCGCGGGCTGCACCGGGCCGCCCGGGCCTTGGCCAGGAGCTCCGAGGCGAGCATAGGGCACGGGCATGTTGCCCATAGCACGATTCGCCGGCACGCGAACCGGCATCGGTTGGGCGACGGGCTGATCAAACTGACCGGCCTCGTACTCGCCCGCATCGACGCCGCCGGCAAGCTGAACGCTCTCGTCGGCGCTGCTGGCGCCGATCACCTCGAGCTTGCTGATCACGCGATCGACGCCAGCACTCTGGCGGGCGATGCGCTCGGCGGCGACCTTCTGTTCTTGGCTGGTGACGCTGCCCATGAGCCACGCGACGCCGTCCTGAAACTTGACGCCGACGCGGTAGTCGCGGAGCTGGCCGCTGTCCTTCAGGTCCTGGGCAATTTTCTGGGCGGCGATGCGATCGGACTCGCCGCTGGCGGCGGCGCGACCGGCCGGCGCCAAGGCCAGCGCCGCAATCGCAAGGTAAAGCAACTTCTTGGACATGTTCCCCCTCCTGGGCGGTTCGACGCTGACGCGGTGAGCGAACAACGCTGCGCGTGCAGGCTTGATAAGCCGTGATTCCTCGTGCTCCGTCGAGCGCCAGCGTTGCCGGCCCCCAGGGCGCAGCAGCGGCGGCGTGCAGACGGTCTAACAAGAGGTTTCGGCAATCGACGGCGCCGAAGGGGAGTATTTTTCCGATTTTGCGGGTGAATCGGATCGTAGGGCCGTCGGGAGATTCACCACGGAGGCACGGAGTTTAAGAACGGGTTGAACTCAGAAGAAGCAGCTATTCTGTCTTCTCTCCGTGTCCTCCGTGCCTCCGTGGTCGGTCTTCTTACCCGTGCGATTCGTACCGGTGCGAGCTGAAGTCCGCCACCGCGACGACGCTCATCACGCCCATCGTGAAGGCCGAGACGATCCACATCGGCCAGCCGAATTGCTCGCCCGCGAGCGCGGCCACCCCGATGCCGGAGAGCGATAGCAAGAAGACTGCTTGCAGCGGCGTTTCGGCCCGGGCGCCCGCGAAGGCGCGCATCAGGAACGTCGCGGTCAGTCCAATCAAGTGGAGCGCGGCCCAGCCGCACTGAAGAGAGCAGGTGATATCCATGGTGTTGCCGAGAATCCTTTCTCGGTCCTCAAAGCGGTGGTGAAAATTGGCAGGGGCCGCGACGACGGTGCGCATCCTGCGCGAGCCGAAGCGGCGAGACGAGTGGGGAGTGAGAGAGCGATTGGCGTGCCAATCACTGGCGGGCGCCTCACGCGCTCATTTCAAGGGAACTGGCAGGACCTGCACTTCTGCTAGCGTGAAAATGTTACACGTTGCGGGACGAAACGCGGACCGCCGCATCCGGATTTACTTCGCCGCGACTTCGGCATTGATCAATGTCTTGAGCTCGCCCGCGAGCTCCGCGGCCTGGATGTTGGTCGTGACCACCAGGCCCTTGTCGTCGATCAAAATCAACTGCGGCAGTTGAATGATGCCCATCTCGTTCGCCAGCCGGCTATCGAAGCCGCCCGGTTCGAACAGCTGTTTCCACGGCAGTTTCTGCGCCTTGAGGTAGTTCACCGCCTCGGCCTGCGTGCCGTCGAGGTTCACGCCGATCACTTCGAACTTTCGTCCGCCGTACTTCGAGTAGAGATCGAACAGCTCCTCGTGGTCCGCCTTCGCCGTCGGCGCCGCGGCGGACCAATAGTGGATCAGCACGACGCGGCCCTTGTACTGCGAGAGGTCGACCACGCCGCCCTGCAGAGCCGGGCCCTTGAGCGTGATGGGCTTGCCGACCGAAGTGAGCCGGCGAATGGCGCCGCGCGCTTTCACGGCGTTCGGACTCCCCGCGAATTCATCGACCAGCCGCTTGTACCACTTCTGCGCCGCCTCGGCGTCGCCTGGCGGATACTCGTTCGCGATGGCCAATTGGTACAGCGCCTCGGCCACGTGCTCGCCCGCGCTGTGGTCGGCCACGAACTGTTCGAGCTGCTTGAGCCACGCTTCCTGCACCTTCGCGTAGTCGGCCTTGGGATCGGACAGCGCGACGCTCCACGCCGCCTGCATGCGACGGAACTCGACGTGGGTCAGCAAATCCTCGCCGGCCTTGTCGGCCTTGAGCTTCTCCTCGAGCTTGGCGAGCCGCTCGAGCCCCGCGGGGTAGGCGCCCTCCTGCACCGTGAAGCTGATCATGTCGGCCAGCTGCTTGAGCCACTGGTCCCGCTCCGCCGGCGTGGCCGCCGTTCCCGCGAGTTTCTCGAGTAAATCGGCCCGTTGGCCATTGAGCGGGCCCTTCTTGTCGAGCGCCGCGGTTGCAATTTGAGCGTCGACTTTCTCGATCGCTTCGAGAATCTTCTGCATCGCCGCCGTCGGCTCATTCATCGCAGCGATGGCCGCATCGGGGGCCGCCGCGGCGCCTTCAGCATCGTAGAAGAACCCAGCGAGCGTCTGATCGCCCGCGCCGAACGCGGGGCCGTCGATCAGCTTCCAGGCGCCATCGACAAACACCATGCTGCCGAGCTGCAGCTGCTGATGCTGCTCGCCGGCAAGCACCATGCACCACACATCCTCGTACACCAGCAGGTCTTGCGTGCTGCCGCGCGTGCCGGCCGGAATGGCGCCGGGGCGTTGGCCGCCGAAGTCGGTGAATTCACTCTTGGGATCGACCTTCCCGCCGGTCGCCAGCGCGGCAAAGGTCTTGGGCGCCGTCGTCAGCCGCCCGGCGAGTTGATCGGTCAGCGCCTTGGGCAGTCCCAGCTTGCCCACATCGGCCTTGGTGAGCAGCAGCCGGTTGAACCGGGCCGCGTCCTTCGTGCGCAGGGCCAGCACGACTTCCTCGGCGGCCTCTTCGGCGCTGATCGTCTTCCACTGGTCGATGGCGCCGTCCTCATTGCGATCGATTCCCCACCGCGAGCCGCCCGTGTGAAACCAGCGGTACTGGTCGGCGCTCTTGTTGAAATTCGAGTCCACATCGCGGTAGACCTCGAGCCCGCCGCGGTAGTAGCACCAGGTGTCGACGAGATTGTCGGAGTTCGAATCGGCAAAATGGCGGAGGATGGCGCCGTCCACGCCACGCACGATCCAGCCCTTCCCCTTATCGCTCGCCTCGAGCTGGCACGCCTTGGCCTCGTCGGCGGTCGGGATGTCGTAATCGACGCCGGCTTGCACGGGTTTGTACGAGAGGGCTCTTTCCAAATCGGCCCCCGGCGCCGGCGCCGCCCCAGCCGTGGCGGCGGTCAGCAGGGAGAGTCCCAGTGCAAGCAGGGCGGTAGAAATGCGGAACGACATGCCGAGGGTCCTCAAAAAACGCGGGAAAGCTCGCCCAGAGCGGCGCGAAAAGCCACAGGCGCCGTCAGAAGCGGTTATATCGGCCTGGCCCGATTCGGAGCCAGAGCGCTTGCCGCTCCCGGGGCCCTTTAACTCCGTGCTGGCGCCGCTTAAAATGCGAGGCTCGCCGGCAATCGCCGCGGGCGCGTAGCTCAGTTGGTTAGAGCGCAGCCCTGATAAGGCTGAGGTCCCAAGTTCGAGTCTTGGCGCGCCCACTCGAAGTGCATCACGCATGCCCCCGCGGCTGCGTGATCTCTATAGCGCGGGCGTTGGGCCAGAAAGCGAATGACCGCCCACGAAGTCGCCCGCCATGACGTACATAGCGCCGATGCGGCTGTGCCGGAGGACGCGCAGGATGATGGGTGTGCACGTCACGCCGGCCGGCGTGAAGTTGAGCGCGGCGAAGGGAGCGTCGCAAGGCGCCTTGTGAATGAGCGCCGCCCCGCCCAGCGAGATGTTCAGCGTCATCATCGCCATCGGGGCGCCCGCGACGGCCCCATCGTCCGACAGGGGCGTCACGATCACCGACACGGCGACCGGAAAGCGGGCATGTTCTCGGCGCTCATCGTGGTAGTGTCCGCCAGCGCACAACTTCGCCACCACCTCGGCAATCGCCTGATGCGATGCCTCGTCGCCAGCGGACGGTGAACGCGATAAGGCGTTAAGCCCATCCTCAGTCACGGTTGCTTCCCTTGTCGATTCCATGGCGATTGGAGGCGCGACAGTAAGACTTGGAAGTGGTGGACCGTCTCTCACAATCATACGCCGCGCCCCGGCGCCGGAAGCCTCGCCTTTGGTCGCGTCGGAGTTCATCATCGGCGCAAATCGGGCCGATTTTGAGCGTCCCGGGGCGATGATGCCGCTTGCCGCATCTTTCCGGGATTGTTCCCGCGGGGTTCCGTAGGGCTGAGCATTCACCCTCCCACGGCGCCGCGGGCTTGTGCGAATCGCACAATCTACTTCCAATTGGCGCCATGACGGCGTCCGACTCCCCACCTCGCAAGCTGGTTATTGGCTGGCGCGAATGGATCGCGCTGCCCGAGCTGGGCATCAACGCCATCAAGCCCAAGATCGACACGGGCGCCCGGTCCTCGTCGCTCCACGCGTTCAACATGGAGACCTTCGAACGCGGCGGCGCCACCTGGGTGCGGTTCGACGTCCATCCCATGCAGCGCAGCGCCGCGGCCGTCCGCGCCGAGGCCCGCGTCCTGGAGTTTCGCCACGTGCGCAGCTCCAGCGGGCACCAATCGCTGCGGCCCGTGATTCGCACCGACATGGCGCTCGGCGGCAGCCGCTGGTCGGTGGAGCTCACGCTCGCCGCGCGCGACGAGATGGGATTTCGTATGCTGCTGGGCCGCGAGGCGGTCCGCGGCCGATTCGTCGTCGATCCCGCCCGGTCGTTCCTGCTCGGCAAATCGCCTACTCGCAAGACATCCAAGAAGCTGACGCCCAAGAGAAAGCCGCAGTAGCGACCAGCATTCAGCATTCGTCATTCAGCATTCAGCCAGAACGCTTGTTCTGGCTGAATGAGTGATCGCTGAAAGCTGACCACTCTGCCACCCCGGAGCAGTGAATGAGAATCGCCATCCTCTCCCGACGCCAGTCCCTGTTCTCCACCACCCGCCTGAAGGAGGCGGGCAAGGCGCGGGGGCACGAGATGTCCGTCGTCGACTACCTGCGCTGCTACATGGACATCACCTCGCGCCGACCGCAGGTGATCTACCAGGGCAATCCGCTGCAGGTCGACGCCGTGATCCCCCGCATCGGCGCCTCGAACACGTTTTACGGCACGGCCGTGGTGCGGCAGTTCGAGATGATGGGCGTGTTCGTGGCGAACGAGTCGCAGGCGATCAGCCGCTCGCGCGATAAGCTGCGCAGCCTGCAACTGCTGGCCCGCGACGGCGTCGGCCTGCCCGTCACGGGGTGCGCCCATTCGACCAAGGACATCGACGGCGTGATCAGTCTCGCGGGCGGCACGCCGTTGGTGGTGAAGCTGATCGAGGGCACGCAAGGCGTCGGCGTGATCCTTGCCGAAACGAAAAAGGCCGCCCAAGCGGTGATCGAAGCCTTCCGCGGCCTCGACGCGAACATTCTCGTGCAGGAGTTCATCAAAGAAGCCGGCGGCAGCGACGTGCGCTGCTTCGTCGTGGGCGACCGTGTCGTGGCCACCATGAAGCGGCAGGCCGCGGCGGGCGAGTTCCGCTCGAACCTGCACCGCGGCGGCAAGGCCGAGAGCGTGAAGATCACGCCCGAAGAACGCCGCACCGCAGTGAAGGCCGCCCGCACGATGGGGCTGAACATCTCCGGCGTCGATGTGCTGCGCTCCAATCACGGCCCGGTGGTAATGGAGGTCAACTCGACGCCGGGTCTCGAAGGTATCGAGACCGCGACTGGCGTTGACGTAGCGGGCAAGATCATCGAGTTTATCGAAAAGAATGCCAAGGCGGGAAAGCAGCGAGACCGTGGAAAAGGTTGACAACCCCCCCATCGAAGTCGGCGGCGTCTACATCAAACCGGGCGAGCGACGCCGGCTGGAGATTCCCGTCGGCCAGTTGCCCACCGGCACGGGCTTGTCGCTGCCGATCGTCGTCGTCAACGGCAAACGCCCCGGCCCCACCGCGTGGATCAGCGCCGCGGTCCACGGCGACGAGGTCAACGGCGTCGAGATCATCGGCGGCGTCCTCGAGCGCATCACCCCGCGCGATCTCGCCGGCTGCCTCATCACCGTGCCCATCGTAAACGTCTTCGGCTTCAACGCGCAGTCGCGCTACCTGCCGGATCGCCGCGACCTCAACCGGTCGTTCCCCGGGTCGGAGCGCGGCTCGCTCGCCGCCCGCATCGCGTTTCTGTTCATGCAGGAAGTGGTGCGAAAGTGCCAGTTCGGCATCGACCTGCACACGGGGTCGAACCATCGCACCAACCTGCCGCAGGTGCGGGCGAACCTGCACGACGACCAGACGCGCGTGCTGGCCGAGGCCTTCGCTGCCCCCGTGATCATGCACGCCGCGGCGATCGACGGCTCGCTGCGCAAGGCGGCCACCGACGCCGGCGCCCGCACCATCGTGTACGAAGCAGGCGAGCCGCTGCGATTCGATCGCAACGCGATCAACCTGGGCCGCGACGGCGTGCTCCGCGTGCTCGCCGCGCTCGGCATGCTCAAGAGCGCGCCGCGGAGAAAGGGTCCACACTCCGCGCTCATCGCCAAAACCACCTGGGTGCGAGCCCTCAACAGCGGCATCCTCCGGCTCGACGCGCAGCTCGGCGACACGGTCGCGGCCCGCCAGCAAGTCGGCCTCGTCGCCGACGCCTTCGGCGAAGACCCCACGCCGCTGCTCGCGCCCGAAGACGGCCTGGTGATCGGCCACACGAACAACCCGCTGGTGCAACAAGGCGAAGCCGTGCTGCACCTGGCCACGATGGCGCCCGAAGGCAGCGGCGGAGCCCTCCCGGAGATCGAAGTCGACTCGCGGTGATGATGCGGTCGCGAGATCCGCCAATATTCCTGTCTGCGATGCGAATTGCCAATACTTGGCAGATGCCACGACCATGGCGCCCGAGAGGTTGTGATCAGAGCGGCTTAAGCGATGCGAGCGACCGTCTTGTTGTTGGCCTTGCTGATTTCGAGTG
>JANOIK010000674.1:0-2487 GCA_031407585.1 Planctomycetota bacterium
CTATCCGTTCCTCGCGCCGCAGTTCACCGACCTGCAGATTGCCGCGTCGATGGCGAAGGACTACGGCGGGTTCATGCACACAACGCTCCAGGGCGAGCCCGTGACCGACGTCGAGACGGGCCAGCGCGGCTGGGTCGACGATGGTCGGACGCCGATCACGCGCGAAGAGGTCGCCGAGGCCTTGGCCGTGGACGGCGAGACGATCCCCGTGTACTACCGGTTCAACCTGTGGCGGGACACGCTGCTGAACGGCCAGCCGTACGTGCGCGGCGGGGGAGACATTCTGGTTCCCGCCGATCCCGACGGCTACGGCCCCGCTGGCGGCGCTGCGTACCCGGCGTGGGGTGGCGATCTCGCTCGGTATTTGTTCGACAAGGTCATCGCGAACGCGAAAAAGAACGGCTCGCAGGCGAATCCCTTGGAAGCGTGGGGCTGGCTGCCGCCGCCGCTGATGGACGAGGGCGTGAAGGTGCAGACCGACTGGCTGCACGAGTTCCTCATGGACCCGACGCCCATCCGCCCGGCCGTGGTGCTGCGGATGCCGAACTTCCACATGTCGACCGAAGAGGCGGCGAAGCTGGTGGATTACTTCGCCGCGGCCAGTGGCGCCGAGTTCCCGTATGAGTACCGCCCGCAGCAGCGGCCCGGCTATCTCGCGGAGGTGAGCCTGCGGCAGCAAGACGAGCAGCAGGACCCAGGCGAGGAGTCGCAGCAAGAGCAACAAGACCCGTTGGCTCGCGCGATGAATATCATTGTGGACCAGCAGTACTGCGTGAAGTGCCACACGGTGGGCGACTTCAAGCCGCAGGGCGACGCGTACACGTTCGGCCCGAACCTGGCGGATGTGCATCGAAGGTTCCGGCCGAAGTTCCTGCGGAACTGGGTTGCCAATCCGGTGCGCATCCTGCCCTACACGGGCATGCCAAAAAACATTCCGTTCCATCCGACCGACGAAGCGCAGGACGGAATCAGCGAAGCGCTATACCCGGGCAACAGCGTGACGCAGCTGACGGCGGTGGTCGATTTGCTGATGAACTTCGATGTGTACGCCAAGAGCCAGGCGAAGGTGTCGCCGATGGTCGAGCAGGCGGCGGCGCGAGCTCAGGCTGCTGCGGCGGCCGCGGCGCCTGCCGGTGGTGCGGCGACCGATGGCGGAGCAATCGCCGATGGCGGCGCGGACGAAGATGCCTCCGGCGAAGCGGAGCCTGCTGCAGACTCGGCCGATGAATCAACCGAGGAGGGAAGCCCCGACGACGGCGCGCAATAGCGCTCCGTCGGTCGCCAACCCCGCAAGATGCGCCACTGAGAAGTTAGGATCAGGTGTTTCCATGACTCGCAAAGCAGTAACCCAACTCACACTCGCGATCGCGGCGATCTCATTCGTCGCGACGGCCTCGGCCGCTCGCGCCCAGGAGTGGGGCACGATCAAAGGTAAATTCGTTTACAAGGGCGACGCCGAAGAGACGTCGGTGACGCTTACCAAGGACGCTGAATTCTGCGGCCCGCACAAGCCGGTCGATGAAACGCTGGTGGTCGGCGAAGGCGGCGCTCTGCGCGATGTGTTTGTTTACCTGTACGTCGCTCGCGGGAAGAAAATCGCGATTCACCCGGACTTCAAGCCGGGCGATCCGAAGTCCCTCGCCAACAAGGGCTGCCGCTTCGAGCCGCACGCGATGGTCGTGTGGTCGGCGGAGGAGCTCGAGGTTCGCAACGACGACACGATCAGCCACAACACGAATCTGAACTTTGCCGCGAACGGCGATTTCAACCAGATCGTGGCCAATGGCTCGCCGTTGACTAAGAAATTCGACAAGATCGAGCCGTTTCCCGCGGCGGTGACCTGCAATATCCATCCGTGGATGCGCGGGTGTGTGCTGGTGCGGGACAACCCGTACATGGCGGTGACGGGCGAGGACGGCTCGTTTGAGATCAAGAACATCCCGGCAGGCGCCCAGGAGATCATCCTGTGGCACGAATCGCACGGGTTCCTGAAAGATCTCGTCGTGGGCAAGGAGAAGGCGGACCGGAAGGGCCAGATCGAAGTGACGGTTCCGGCCGGCGGCGAAGTGGATTTGGGTGTGATCGAAATCACGCCGGACATTTTGGGCAAGTAGTTTGCGAGTTTTTTGAATTGCGCACGCTTCGCGCGGCGCCACCAGCAATGCATGCCATCGCTACCCACCGTTGGTTACTTGTCGCCGGCCTGGCCGCTGTGTGCGCTGCGCCCTTGGGGTGCCAGGCGCGAAGCGAGTCGGGCGTCGTCGCCGAAGCGACCAGTGTGAAGACCATCCGCGAGGCGCTGCTCGGCGAGGGCGGCGGCGCGGCTGCGGCGGACAAACCGCAGGGCACGGGTTGGGCGACGCTCAAAGGCACGTTTACGTTTGAGGGCGATCCGCCCGCGATGCCGGCCTACGACGCGATGTCGAAGGATCCGGCGACCTGTGCGCCCGGCGGAAAAGCCCCGCCGCAGGAGTGGCTTGTGGTCGA
>JANOIK010000719.1:0-9733 GCA_031407585.1 Planctomycetota bacterium
GACAGTTGCGGGGCGCGGATGGTCGCAATCGCACTTGGCACGGTCAAGGGTGAACCACGCAGTGCGAGCGCCCCTGCATCTGGCGGCTGCTCTACCAGCAATCATCGTCCCGCCGCGTCGTTCCTACTCACCTAACGGGCCCCGCACGCTAAACCTGGTGCAGTTTGCGCCTCGCGACCGCTTGCTTTGCCTAGGCCGCAAGCTTAAACTGGCACGTAACTCGAGATTTGTGGCCGCTTGCAGTCGATGTCCTGCTAAAGAGCCGACGCCAACGCCCCGCTAGCACTGCTACGGGCGTAGGCTGCCGATTGCAGTGACGCATTGAACGCAATAAGCCGCAAGTCGCCGAGCGCGACCTGCGGCTTTTTTCGTGGCCGCTCGTAGACGAAGCTGCCAGCTTCGTCCCGTTAACAGGGCGCAGCCGGACGACGTCACCGAACAAGCTGGCAGCTTGCTCTACGAATCGGAGCCTCCAGAATGAGTCAGGTCCCCATGGCCAAGCCCAAGGCGTCCGGCGAGAAGCCGTCGCGACCCCAATTGCCGACGACTGAACCGCAACTCGGCACGGTCGCCGTCCACGCCGGCGAAGCGCGACAGAAGCCAGGCGATGCGATCACCGACGCCATCTTCTGCGCATCGACATACACGTTCGCCGACACGCAATCGGTGATCGACTTCATTGAGCAGCAGCAGCCGCGCGAAGAGTACGGCCGCTACGGCAATCCGGGCGAGCGCGTCGCGGAGCGCAAGCTCGCCGCGCTCGAAGGGGGCGAGGAAGCCGTGCTCTACTCCAGCGGCATGGCGGCGATGGTCGGCCTGCTCATGGCGAAGCTCAACGCCGGCGAGGAAGTGATCTTCTTCGACGAGTGCTACCACCGCAGCCGCGAGTTCTGCACAAAGCACCTTGCGCGTTTTGGCGTCGTTACCCGCCAGGTGAAAGCGTGCGACTACGCCGCGATGGAAGCGGCCATCACGCCTAAGACGCGGCTGCTGGTCAGCGAGTCCCCGACCAACCCGCACCTGAGCTGCGTGGACCTGGAGCGCTTCGCCGAGATCGGCGCCAAGCACGGCGTCGACACGATTATCGACGCCACGCTCGCGACGCCGTACAACCTGCGGCCGATCGACGCGGGCATCGACTTCGTGCTGCACTCGGCCACCAAGTACCTCGGCGGTCACAACGACCTCCTCGCGGGCGTCGTGATCGGCTCGAAGGAAAAGATGGAGCCCGTGCGGAACTTGCGCGGCATCATGGGCGCCATCAGCGCTCCGCAGAACGCCTACCTGCTCAACCGCGGCCTCAAGACATTCGAGCTCCGCATGCAGCGGCACAACGAGAACGGCATGCTTGTGGCCGAGTTTCTCGCGAACCATCCGCGCGTCGAGCGCGTGTATTACCCGGGGCTGTCGAGCCACCCCTACCACGAGATCGCTCGCAAGACGATGCGCGGCTACGGCGGACTGGTCACGTTCCTGGTGAAGGACGCCGACTGGCGCGCCACGGCCGACGTTATTGACGCGGTTACGATTCCGCGCATCGCTCCCAGCCTCGGCGGCGTCGAATCGCTCATCGAGCAGCCGCTGGTGATGAGCTATTACCAGCAAACGCCCGAAGATCGCAAACGCTTTGGCATCTTCGACAACATGGTGCGCTTGAGCTGCGGCATCGAGGACGGCGCCGACTTGATCGCCGACCTGGGCCAGGCCCTCGACTCGACGGGCGGGTGATATGCAGTTCCGCACGCGAGCCATCCACACGGGGCAGGAGCGAGACGAGCGCACCGGCGCCGTCGTGCCGCCGCTGCACCTGGCGTCGACCTTCGTGCAGCCCGGCGCGGGCGAGTGGGGCGAGTTCGATTATTCTCGCAGCGGCAACCCCACGCGAAAGGCGCTCGAAACGACGCTCGCGTCGCTCGAATGCGGCTGCGGCGCCCTCGCGTTCGCCAGCGGCATGGCGGCCACGCACTGCGTCGTTGCCTCGCTGAAGTCGGGCGATCATGTCGTCGTCGGATCCGACATCTACGGCGGCACGTACCGGCTGCTGCACAAGGTGACGAACCGCGCGGGCATCGGCGTAACGCTCGTCGATTCGACCGACACGGCCATTGTCGCCGCGGCGATGACGCCCGCGACGAAGCTCGTGTGGATCGAAACGCCTGGCAATCCGCGCATGACGATCACGGACATCGCGGCGTGTGCCGAGGTCGCCCACCGCGGTGGCGCCTTGCTCGGCGTCGACAGCACGTTCGCGACGCCCGTGCTCACGCGACCACTAGAACTCGGCGCCGACATCGTCATGCACTCGGCGACCAAGTATCTCGGCGGGCACAGCGACCTGCTCGGCGGGGCGCTCGTGGTGCGCGATTCGGCGCTATTGAAAGAACTGTACTTCGTGCAGAACGCCACCGGCGCCGTCATGGGGCCGCTCGAGTGTTTTCTCTGCTCACGCGGCATCAAGACGCTCGAGCTTCGCGTCCGCGAGCAGTCGCGAACGGCCGCTAGACTTGCCGAATGGCTGCGCACGCACAAACAAGTGAAGCGCGTGCTCTACGCCGGCTTGCCGGATCACCCCGGCCACAAGCTCGCCGCGCGGCAAATGGACGGCGCCTTCGGCGCGATGCTCACCTTCGAGCACGCCGGCGACTTCGCCGCGGCCAAACGGTTCGCCGAATCGACGAAGCTGTTCCAACTCGCGGTCAGCCTGGGCGCCGTCGAGTCGCTCATCGAGCAACCCGCGTCCATGTCCCACGCCAGCTACGACCCCGCCGACCGGGCGAAGCACGGCATCACCGACGGCCTGATTCGACTCTCGGTCGGGCTGGAAGCGCTCGAAGACCTGCAGGCCGACTTAGAACAAGCCTTCGCGGCCGGTTGACGCGGCGCCGTTTTTGCATGCCATGCGAAGGATATAACCACGGAGGCACGGAGAGCACGGAGAGGAGAATAAGTACTAGAGCTGTAACTTTCTTTACTACTCTCTTGCTCCGTGTCCGCCGTGCCTCCGTGGTAATTCACTAAGAATCGAAGGATGGACCCATGCAACTCGGCTTCGTCACCGCCGTGCTCGGCGAGCTTCCCCTGGAGCAGGTCCTCCAGCACGCCCGCGACATCGGCTACGACTGCATTGAAGTCATGTGCTGGCCGCCCGGCGTTGGAAATCGCGAGTACAGCGGCGTCGCGCACATCGACTGCACCGAGTTCACCAAGACGCACGCCGAAGATGTTCGCGCCCTATGCGAAAAATACCGCGTCGCCATCTCGGCGCTCGGTTACTATCCCAATCCGCTGTCGCACGACGCGGCCGAGGCCGAGGCGGCGCAGCGACACATTCGCAAGGTGATCGACGCCGCCGTGCTGCTCGATCTGCCGATCAACACCTTCATCGGCGCCAACCAGCACCTGCCGCTTGAGGACAATCTGCGGCGGTTCGAAGAAGTGTGGCCAGAGCTCATCCGCTACGCCGAGGACCGCAACACGCGCGTCGGCGTCGAAAACTGCCCCATGCTCTTCGCCAAAAGCTGGCCGTTCGGCTGGAACCTCGCCCGCACGCCGGCGATTTGGCGGAAGATGTTCGAGATCATCCCGTCGGTCCACTTTGGGCTGAACTACGACCCCTCGCATCTGCGGATGCAGCTCATGGACCCCATCGCGCCGATCCACGAGTTCGGTCGGCGCATTTTCCACGCGCATGCCAAGGACATGCGCATCGACCAGGCGAAGCTCGACCGCATGGGCTCGTTGGTGCTGCCGATGGACCGGGCGACTGCGAAGATCCCGGGCCTCGGCGACGTCCCCTGGGGCAAGTGGATCGGCGCCCTCTCCGACGCCGGCTACGACGGCCCGGTCTGCGTCGAGGTCGAAGACCACGCCTTCGAAGGCAGCCTCGAACGCCGCATCAAGTCACTGGAAATCAGCCACGGCGTCCTGCGCCCGCTCATTGCCTAGGAGAAGAAAAACCGCCAAGGACGCCAAGTACGCCAAGGAAGAAGGGAAAGATGGGATTTAAGAATTCCCTTTTCCGACCTTGGCGTCCTTGGCGTCCTTGTATGTTGTTTAAGTCACAGTGAATCGTTGTACTTGAGTGGTCTTTGGCAGTCCCGCTTCGCGTAGCGAAGCGGGACTGCCAACGCGGCCGGCGGTAGATCGATAGCGTCCCGGCGTTCCACGCCGTCGCCAAGCGTGATCGCCTTCGGCTGTTGTGAACCAGAGCCCGAACAGCCGCCAGAGCCGACGTACCGTCGAGCTCGCATCTGCAAGACAGGGAGTCGTTCATGAACGCGCAAGACAATTGGGTGGGCATCGACGTCGCCAAGGATTCGCTCGTCGCCTGCGTGTTGCCGGCCGGGGTACGAGTGACCGAGACCAACGCTCGCGATGGCGTCGAGCGATTGCTGAAGGCGCTTCCGCCGGTCGGCGAGTGTCTGGTCGTCGTGGAGGCCACCGGGGGCTACCAGCGCCTGGTCGTGGCCGAGCTGATCGCGGCCGGGCATCGCACGGCGGTGGCCAATCCGCGACAGGTGCGGGACTTCGCCCGCGGCCTGGGCCTGTTGGCGAAGACCGACCGGCTCGACGCCGAGGTGATCGCCCGCTTCGGGCAGCAAGCTTCGCCGCGGGTCGCCGCGCCGACGTTCCCCCAGAGCCAGCAACTGCAAGAGCTGGTCGCTCGCCGGCGGCAACTGGTCGAGCTGCGGACCGCCGAGACGTGCCGCCTGGAGACCGCGTCGACCAAGACCGTCATCAAGAGCGTCCGCACGGTGATCGAGCAGCTGACCAAGCTGATTCGCAAGATCGAGAAGGAACTCTCCGAGCTGGTCGAGGCGGACAACCAGTTGCAGTGCCGCGCCGCGGCGCTGCAATCGACGCCCGGCGTCGGCGCTGTGACGGCCACCACGTTGGTGGTCGAGTTGCCTGAACTCGGCCGGCTCAACCGGGGCCAGATCTCGGCCCTGGTCGGCGTGGCTCCGTTCAATCGTGACAGCGGCAAATTCCATGGTCGGCGGGCGATCTGGGGAGGAAGGGCTTCTGTTCGCAGCGTCCTTTACATGGCCACGCTGACGGCTCGACGGTGCAATCCTGTCATTCGCGCCTTCGCGGAGCGACTCACCGCCGCGGGCAAGCCCTTCAAAGTCGTCATGGTCGCCTGTATGCGAAAGCTCCTGGTCATCCTCAACGCCATCCTTAAAAACAATTCCGCCTGGAAAGCCAAGCCCCAGGCCTAATCTCATTGACAATCAACACAGCCGCTTGGCGGTTCAATCCCCCGCCTTAACAATTCGCCAACAGCGATGAATCCGCTTGTTGCGGAAATCCTCCGGCACAGTCTTCGCGCTGATCTCCCGGGACGTCGCGCCGCTGAGCGCCGCTTCGTCGAATTTGAATTTGCGTGAGTTGGTCGAGAAGAACACGACGCCCCCAGGCTTGATGTGCACGAGCGTTGCGGCCAGCAGATCGGCGTGGTCTTGTTGCACGTCCCAGTCGTCGTCCATGCGCTTGCTGTTTGAGAACGTGGGCGGATCGACGACGGCCAGATCGAATAGCCAGCCGCGGAGCGAGGCGAGATAGTCGCGGGCGTCGGCCTGTACCATGCGGTGCTGCGGACCGGCGAGGCCGTTGAGCCGCAGATTCTCCTCGGCCCATTCCAAATGCCCGGGCAGCAGATCGACGGTTGTCGTCTGCGCCGCGCCGCCCGCGGCCGCGTAGACTGTGAACGAACCGGTGTAGGCGAACAAGTTGAGAACGTGCTTTCCTTCGGCGGCGTCGCGCACCATGCCGCGCGTGATGCGGTGATCCAGAAACAGGCCCGTGTCGACATAGTCCGACAGGTTCACCTGAAACTTGAGGCCGCCCTCATGCACCACGCGTATCGCGCGGCGGTTGTCCACCGGCTCGTACTGTGCCGTCCCGCGCTGCCGGCGGCGATGCTTGACGAACACCAGCTCCCGCGGCACTTCGAGCGCGAGCGCCGCCGTGCGCACCATATGGTCGAGCCAGTCGGCATGCTCGGCGGGCGTGCGCTCGTGCGGCCGGTCAAACTCGGCGACGTGCAGCGCGTCCTCGTAACGGTCGACCACCAGCGGCACTTCCGGAATGTCGCGCTCATAAATGCGGTAGCACGTGATGCCACGCTTCGTCGGCCACTTCCGTAAATGGCGGGCAAGCTTCTTCAGCCGATTGCCAAACTCGTCGGACTGCCGCCAAGCTTCGTCGCGCAATCCGCCGAAGGCTGGTCCGTGGATAGGCTGAGGCCGTTTTGGTTTTTCCGGTTCCCTCCCCTCGATGGGGAGGGCTAGGGAAGGGTGTTGCGGAGAAGCGGACGAGCCACTGGGCGCGCTCTCCCCCTCCGCATCCCTCTCCCCAACAACCTCTTCCGGCTCCCTCCCCTCGGCGGGGAGGGGCGCACCGAGCACGGGCGACCCAAAGTCGCCCGTGCGCAGGTGATACCCTTCGCGAAGCGACGGGGAGGGGGGATGCAGCGGAGTAGACGCACCACTCAACTCACGTTGCTCACGCGGCGGCTTCGGTCCAAAAAACTGGTAGAGCGTGCACGGAATTCGTCCGTTGTAGAGCTTGCGCCGACGATCCGCCTCTTGCCCCACGAGTTGCTCCAGATCGGGCCGCGCCGACAGGATGAAGTGCGACCACGTCTTGAGTCGTCGCAACACAACGGGGAACGAGCGGTAGAGTGCCTCGATTTCGTCGTCGCGCCCCATGCGCATGCCGTACGGCGGGTTGGCGATGACGCAGCCATAGCGACGGCTGCTCGACAGCTCGGCGAACTCGTGCTGCTGGAAATGGATGTCGTCCGCGACGCCCGCGAGCTCGGCGTGGTAACGGGCCAGCTTGAGCGCCCCCGCGCTCGCGTCGGAGCCGATGATTCGCTCGGGGAGCGTCGGCAGTGCGAGGGCCGCGGCCTCTTCGCGCGCCGCTTGCCACGCCGACGCGGGAATCGCCTCCCACGTTTCGGCGACGAACTCGCGGTTTCGCCCCGGCGCGAGTCGCCGGCCAAGTAGCGCCGCCTCGATTGCGATCGTGCCCGTGCCGCAGAAGGGGTCGACCAGCGGGCGCTCCGGACGCCAAAAGCTGAGCTGCACCATCGCGGCGGCGAGCGTTTCACGAATCTGAGCCTCTGCCGCGAGCGTGCGGTACCCGCGCCGGTGCAGTCCATCGCCCGAGGTGTCGACGTCGATCGTCGCCACGTCGTCGACCAACGAAACCTCGACTGGCACGGGTGATCCCGTTTCCGGCAGCTCGACGCCCGGACGCACGGCGAGCAGCCGCTCGACGATGGCCTTCTTCACCGTGCGCTGACAAGCCGGCACGCTGGAGAGTTGCGATTTGATCGACCGCCCGCGCACGGGAATCGCGGCGTCGGGGGCGATCCACTCTTCCCACGGAAGGCCGCGCACCGTGTCGAACAGAGCGTCGAAGTCGGGCGCCGGAAACGCCGCGAGCTCTATCAGCACGCGGTCGGCCGAGCGCAGCCACAAGTTGGTGCGGCACACCGCGGCCGCGTCGCCGGCGAACGCGATGCGCCCGGGCCGCGTCACCTTGGCTTCGTAGCCGAGGTTCGCCAGCTCGCGCACAACGACCGCTTCGAGTCCAAACGCGCAGGTGGTAATGAGATTCATGGCGAGCGTTCGCACTTACAGTCGGCACGGCGGGTTGCCGGTGCACCACAGCTTATACCGAGTGACGCCACCCGTGCGACTCACGCGGAGTTCGACGATCGACCCGCACTTCCGGCAGTAGTCCGGCTCGACGAACGTCGCCCCGCGATCGGCCTGATCCTGGCACGACGCGCACCGCTTCGCATGAGGCAGCGCTTCGAGCCGTTCGCGCGGGATGGGCTGGCGGCAGATCTCGCAGACGACGACCTGCTCCCACTCGCCGGCGTCGGCAATCGCGGACGACTCCTGCACCTTGAGCCCCGTCGTCTGGCAGCGGTCGCAGGTCAGGCGATGGCCGCTCGTGCGGAGCACCTCGCGAACCAAATCTTCCGGCGGCTCCGGCGCGCGGCGGAACTGGCCGAGTTTGCGCAAGCGGCGGACGACCTCGGCCTCGCCGCAGACGGTCCACCAACCGCATGCCGCACATTCGAGCTGGATCGAAATCATTCGTGCACCGCGACCACGCGGTTGAAGTGCAGCGCCACTTCGCCGTCGACCACTCGGCGCACGCCCTCGACCAGACACTGCGGTTCGTTCTGCTGCTCGCCGCGGCGAATGACTTCGTCCCGCGACGTGCCCGGCGGCACGGTGAAGCTGGACTGGTTGATGATCTGGTTCCCCGCATCGAGCTCCGGCACGATGAAATGGCACGTGGCGCCGTACGTGAGCATCCGCGCCGCGTACGCGTCGTGATACGGCCGCATGCCGGGGAACGACGGCAGCAGGCCGTGGTGGAGGTTGATGATCCGCCCGCCGGCGTACTTCCAGCAGCTCGACGGCGGCAGCACGCGCATGTAGCGGGCGAGCACCACGTAGTCGACGGCCAGCTCGTCGCAGATCGCGATGAGCCGCTCGTCGTCGGCGTTGCCCTCGCGATCGCCGATGTAGTGCCACGGCACGCCGAACTCCTCGGCCAGATGGCGGCACGCCTGGCGATTGCTGATCAGCGCCGCGGCTTCGGCGCGGATCTCGCCGGCGCGGATCGCGGCCAGCACGCCGCGCGGCGTCTCGTGACGGTACGTCGCACAGATGGCGAGCCGCGGTCGCCGCGCCCCCAGCGGCGGCGCCCACGTGCGAATCGACAGCCCGGTGCGCTCGCTGATCTCCGCAATCGCCGCGGTGAGTTCGCCCACCTGGCTCGGGTCGATGTCGACGCGCGTGAGCATCGAGAAGACCGACTCCTCATCGTGGTCGAACATCTGAATCTCGGCGATGTTCGCCCCAAGCTGCGTCACGCAATGGACGATCGGGTCGGCGAGGCCGCGGCTGTCGGGCCCGACGGCGGTGATAACGAATTGCATAAGGGCGACCCGCGGCAGGCAAAGTTTCTTTCCCCCATCATGCCGAGCGAAGGCCGAGGCGACAACGAGGCCGGCGCATAAACGACACCCCCACGCCGTGAAATTCGCACAACCGGCCGAACCGCACCCCGCGGTCCGCTCGCCGCGGCCGCCGGAGTTTGCTCCCCCTGGGTCTGCGACCTAGGCTAGCTTGCCGGGTTGTCCCGCTGCGCGCCGTGTGTGCGCGCCGCGAGCCGAGGCCCCAAAGTACGACTCCATGGCACTGGAAACCGCGACCTCCGACACTCAGCCGTTCGTGGCGGCCAGCACGAGCGGCGGCGGGAACGATCTCGAAGCCCTGCTGGCGCGGATCAACAAGCTGGCGGGCACGGACACCTCCGCGCCGATCGCCGCGCCCGGCGGCGGCGAGCCGCGCAAGAGCACCATTTCCGCGTCCAATTCTGGCGTCACCACCAAACCGACCCACGACCCCCGCCAACCGGCGCGGGCCTCGCACGCGAAGGTCGACGACGCCAACGGCGAGTGGCGCCCCGTCGAACCCGCCACCCTCCTCGAAGCGGGCATCGGCGAAGGGCAGCTCGAGCACCTTGTGCTGAAGTGCCTCGGCTCGGTTGGCGACCTCAGCGGCCGCGACCTCTCCGAGCAGCATGCCGTGCCGTTCCGCCTGCTGGAGCCGGTGCTGCAGGACATGAAGCAGGCCCAGCTCGTGGCGTTCCGCGGCTCGGCGCCGATGAACGACTTCATCTACCAGCTCACGGACGCGGG
>JANOIK010000748.1:0-13743 GCA_031407585.1 Planctomycetota bacterium
CGCTGATCGCCACGATGATACCTGGACGATGTGCAAAAGACAAACATCGGCTCAATGCGGTCGTGGCGCCGTCTGAGCAGGTGATCGGGGTGGCTGGGGTCGAGTCTTCGAGCGCCAGCGGCATGCCCCGGGGGGCTGCGCTTCGCTCCGACCCCAGCGGGGCCCTAGCGCGACGCCCCTTCGCGCTCGCGCTCCTTGATCAGCCGCGTCGCATCGGCCGCCGCGCGGCGGATGTCCAGGTTCTGGCTTCGCCCCGCCAGTTTCAGGATGGCAAAACTCTTGCTCGTGCCGATCTCCGCCAACACGCCGATCGCCGCGTAATTCACTTCGGGGTCCTCTGCGGGCAGCACGTCGATCAGGGCCTCCTCGGCGTCCGGTCCCATGCGGCGCAGGCATTCGATTGCTTTCTCGCCGGAAAAGAAGTTGCTGATCTGCCCCGCGACCGCCGCGGCGCCCTCAGGCGTCGGGTACTCGGCCAGCCCGTCGAACACCGCGGAGCTCGCCCCCAGCTTCTCACCCTCCAGGATTTCGATCAGCAACGGCACGCTGAACTTGCCGCCCCACAGCACCAAGCCGCGAATCGCCGCGTCCTGGTCGAACGGTGAGTTGAACGCCGCCTCCCGATAGCCGCGCGCGATCCGCTTGCGCAAATCCTTGTCCGTCACTTCGTCGGGGTCCACGTTGAGCAGCGCCTGCAGCGCGACCCGATGACGCGGCGCATGCGGATCGAGCAGCAAATCCGCCATTCGCTCGAGGTAGTCGGGGTCGCTGGGGTCCGGTGTGCGAAAGGCGTCCTCGAGTTCGCGACGGTGGACGTCCGCTTCGGCGCGCATCGCCGCGATGTGCTCCTCCGCGTCCCCCGCGGGCTCTCCGAAGCTGATGCCGTCTTCCGCCGTGCTCGCGGCCGCGTCGTCCACGGCCGCTCCGCCCACCAGCGCGTTGTCGCTCCCCATGGAGGTCACTCCGCCGCCCAAATCCACATCGAATTGGCCGCGACCTTTGTCCAAGATAGAGACCGTGCCAAAGTCGATCTGCGCAATGAGCTTGTCGAAATCGTCCACCGGCCCGACCGCCGCCAGCTGGGAGTTGTCCGAGAAAGGCATCTCGATCATCTCCACGTTGGGTCCCAGGATCTCGCGCATGCGCTGTATGCCCGCCGCGGCCGACGACGGCGTGGCGTTGACCAGCTCGAACTCAACGAGTTTCGTCCCATGTCGTTCGTAGATCGCTAGCACGCGCCGCAGTGTTTCGAGAGCCGCGGGGTCGATGGGGGTCACCTTCGCTGATATCTCGGCGACCGTTATAAACATCCGAACACTCTGGACGCGGAACACGACCCAAAACTCCCCGGGCAGGTCTGCAATGCCGTCGATTCGCTCTGCCTCCGCTTCCAACTCCCGTTGTAGCCGCGCTATGTCCGCCTTAAGTTCTTCGATGTCGTCCTTGCGACCGCGGATCTCGCCGTGTGCGGCCTCATATTCGACCATCGCCTTGAGCGCCGCGGTCAAGTTTTCGTACGACGCCTTGATTTTCGGCGTCGCTGCCGCCGCGGAACTGGCGTCTTGAACCGACCGCAACAAATCGACGGTCTTCTGCGCGGCATCGGTCACCTCCTGAGCTGTCCGCACCCCCTGGGGTTTGCAGCCCATTGCAATCGCGAGCAGACACGCAACCACGGCGGCCGCAAGAACACGCGGGGGCCTGCGACCAGGAGATTGGGACGCGCACATGCCAGATGAGAAAAGCATCGACGCTCTCGCCGCTAGTTGAGCCGTGCCGCACGAACGCGGCGCCAGGGTGCGTTCCCCCATCCTACCCGGCTAAAACCGCGGCGACAAACGCCCCGTGGCTGCACCCGCGAGCGGCCCTATCCCAACTTCGCCAGCGCCGCCTCGGCGGCCGCGAGCGCCGCTTGCTTCTCGGCCAGCAGGCTGCGCTGCTGCTCGACGACCGCGGGCGGCGCCTTCGAGGTGAAGGCCTCGTTCGACAGTTTGCCTGCCAGCGACTTCGTGTAGTTGCGCAGGTTGTCGATCTCTTTCCCCAGCCGCGCCTTCTCGGCGCCGACGTCGAAGAACGCGCTCACGTCCACGTGGACCGTTGCCTCGCCGGCCGCCTTGCTCACGACGCGCTCCGGCGCCGTCACGTTCGGCCCGAGCGCCGTACACGTCGCTTCGGCAATCTGCGCGAAGTACGTCCGCATGGGCTCGAGCAGCTTCGCCGTCGAGCCCGTGCACTGCACGCTGAACTCGATATGCGTGCGCGGCGGGATGTTCCGCCCCATGCGAATCTCGCGCACGGCGCCAAGCACCGCCTGAAACTCCGCAAACTGCGACTCGATCACAGGATCGATGTGCGAAGCATCGGCCACGGGCCAGGCCGCAACGCACACGGATTCCCCCGCCGCTTGCGGCTTAGCGCTAAGCCCGCGCGTGGGCGCCACCTGATTCAGCAACTGCCACACTTCCTCAGTAAGAAACGGCATCATCGGATGCAACAGCCGCACGAGTGAATCGAGCACATGCGCCAGCAACCGCTGCGCCACGACGCGCTGCTTCGGCTCCTTGAACCGCGACTTCGTAATTTCCACGTAGTAGTCGCAGAAATCGTTCCACGCGAAGGCGTAAAGATCGCGGGCCGCGTCGGCGAAGCGGTACGTCTCAAGTGCGTCCGTCGCATCGCGCGTCACCGTTGCCAGCCGCGAGAGCAGCCAGCGATCCTCGAGCATGAGGTCGGCGTCCGCCACCGGCCCCGCCGTGTAGCCGTCGAGATTGATGAGCGAAAACCGCGAGGCGTTCCAAATCTTGTTCGCAAACCGGCGCCCCAGCTCGAACCGTTCGTTCGAGACGCCGGCCCGCGGCAGGGCCTTGTCCTCGGCCTTCTCCGCCCACTGCGTGCCGAACGGCGCCTTGCACTTCTCGCACTCCACCCGCGGCAGCGTGCGATTCTTCTTGGTCTGGGCCATGAGATGCCCGCAGCTCGGACACTCGAACTCCACCGGCATCTTCACGTCCTGGGTGTCGGTCGTGAGATACGCGATGCCGTACCGCAGCGCGTCGGCGCCGAATTTTTCCATGACGTCGATGGGGTCGACGCCGTTGCCCTTGGACTTCGACATCGTCTCGCCGTAGCCGTCGAGAATCTTCGGCGTGATGTAGACCTCGTGAAACGGAATCTCGCCCATGTTGTAGAGGCCCATGAGCACCATCCGCGCGACCCACAGCGAGATGATGTCGCGGCTCGTGACCAGCGTGCTGGTGGGATAGAACGTCGCGAGTTCGAGAGTCTTGTCCGGCCAGCCGAGCGTCGAGTGGGGCCAGAGCGCGCTGGAGAACCAGGTGTCGAGGACGTCAGAATCACGAACGAAACCGAGCGACTCAGCCTTCGCTTCCAACTCGGAGTAACCCTCGTTGATGCAGAGAAGCCCGATTCCGACAATCGTGTCTGGATGCCATTGATGGTACGTTTGACACCCCAACCCTTCCTCATTCAGACCATCGCCCATAACCTTGGAGGCGTCCGCCCATGCAGCTTCCCGTTCCGCATGTCCGTTGAAGTGGCGAGTCCAAACCGGAATGCGATGGCCCCACCACAACTGCCGCCCAACAGGCCAGTCGCGCTTCTCGCCAAGCCAATCGAGGTATGTCTTTCCGTAGCGATCAGGAAAGATCTTAACGTGTCCGCCATTGACGGCATCCATCGCTGTCTGAGCAAGGCCAGGGGTGCTGACGGTCACGTTTCCGTCGGGGTGCTCGGCGATCTTCGTGTAGCCGGCCGGGATTTCCATGCTCTTGGATTGATCGTGTTCCTGCGCTCCCATCTTCACGAACCACTGGTCCGCCAGATACGGCTCGATCGGCGTCTTCGAGCGGTCCGAGTGCGGCAGCTCAATCTCGCGGTCCTCGCGATCCGTCTCGGGATTGAACAGTCCCGCGGCCTCCATGTCCGCGACCACGGCCGCGCGGGCCGTGGTGTGCATCTTCAGCCCGCGATACTTCGCCGGCACGCCGTCCTTCAGCGTGCCGTCGGGGTTCATGATGTTGATCGCGCCCAGCTCTGGATGCCGCTGGCCGACCGCGTAGTCGTTCTCATCATGTGCCGGCGTGATCTTCACCGCCCCGCTGCCCAGCTCCGGCTTCGCCCATTCGTCGGCGATCAGCGGAATCTTGCGCCCGGTGAGCGGCAGTTCCAGCATCACGCCGCGGGCGGCCATATCTCGCAACTGCTCGAGCTGCGGCAGCATCTTCGCGCGACGCTCGAGCAGCAACTCCGCTTGACCGTTGAGTTCGGCGCGCTCCTTGTCCGTCGCAACCAGCATCTTCTCGCGCAACTCCACCTGCAGCTTGTCGAACGCCCCGGCAGGATCAGGATGCACGGCCACCGCGGTATCACCGAGCATCGTCTCCGGCCGCGTCGTCGCGATGGTCACATGCGTCGGCTCGCCCAGCTTGGGGTCGATCACTGGGTACTTGAAGTGCCAAAAGTGTCCCTTCGTCGGCTCCTTGAACACCTCGTCATCACTCACCGCCGTCTGCAGGTACGTGTCCCAATTCACCCGCCGCGTGCCGCGGTAGATTTTGCCGTCCTTGAATAACCGGAAAAACGTCTCGCGCACCGCGCGGGCGCACTGGTCGTCGAGCGTGAACCGCGTGCGCTGCCAGTCGCAACTGCACCCGAGCTGCTTGAGTTGCCCGATGATTCGCTTCTCGTATTGGTCCTTCCACTCCCAGATTTTTTTGAGCAGCCCCTCGCGGCCCAGCTCATGCCGCGACACGGGCGGCTTCTGCTCCATCAGCCGCCGCTCGACGACCGCCTGCGTGGCGATGCCCGCGTGGTCGGTGCCCGGCATCCACAGGGTGTTGAACCCCTGCATCCGCTTCATGCGAACGAGGATGTCCTGTAGCGTGTTGTTGAGCGCATGCCCCAGGTGGAGCGCCCCTGTCACATTCGGCGGCGGAATGACAATCGTGTACGGCAGCTTCAGCTTGCCCGCGGCGTCCTTCGCCCCCGGCTCCGCGTGAAAGTACCCGCGCTCCTCCCACACCTGGTACCACTTGGCCTGTGCGGCTTGGTGGTCGTACTGGGACGGCAGTTCGTTGAAGTTGGGAGCGGTGGCCATACGTACGGATTTCCGAGCTTTGCGATCTTCTTTGCGCCTTCGCGCCTTTGCGTGAGGCTTTGTCTGTGAAGATTCTCACGCAAAGGCGCGAAGGCGCAAAGGGGAGGACGCAGGAACCAAGCTGCGGTTTGCTCTAAGCGAACTTCCGCCCCGAAATCTGCTGGAAATGAGCGTCCGCAGTATCGAGCGTCAGACCGTGCTGCAGCGCCAGGGCAGCAATCCAAACGTCGTTGGTGGGGATCGGCGTTCCCCCTCGTCGCAACGCCGCATGAATGGCTGCGTATTGCTCAGCCGTGTTTCGGTCCGGAATGAGCACGCCCACGCCCTGCACGTCCAGCAGATGAGCAAGCCGCTGCTCATTCTCTTGGCGCCGAGACCCCAGCGCGAATCCGGCCAAGAGTTCACCCACCGTGATGATCGAGAGCCAAACCTCGTCGGCGTCCTGCCAGCCAGAATAGAGCGACGCATCGTGTCCGATCACGGCCGCGTAACGGTTGGTGTCGACGAGCAACCGCATGGTGGGATTTTACTTCCACATGTCGGGGTCGATCTGCCGCTGATCCTCGAGAGCTTGAAGGACTTCGGGCTCCAGCGGAGGGCCGTCCGAGAGAAACGACAAGTCGCGTTTCTTCCCACCTGCCGCCGTTGCCTTCTGAGACACTCCGAGCGCGTTTTCGAGAATCTCGATCGCAACGCGGTCAACGGACTTTTTCTCGACCGACGCGCGCACAACTAGCGCGTGCTCCAGGGTCGTCGAGACATCGTTGAGAAGTATGCTCATCGCTTTGATTGTAGCAGATCGCGCCGCTTTGAAGAAGTTAGAACGACTGCATTTCAAGATCTCTCGTCCTTGCACAACTTGTATTCAATGCTTTCGGCCAGGGCCTCCCAACTCGCCTCAATAACGTTCTCGTGAACTCCTACTGTTGTCCAACGATCTGAAGAGTCCTGGCTCTCAATCGTCACCCGTACTCTAGCGGCCGTGCCTGCTTCTCCATTGATTACTCGCACTTTGTAGTCAACCAAATGCATCTCAGCCAACCCTGGAAACTTGCCCGTCGAACTCAATACTTTGCGAAGGGCGGCGTCGAGCGCATTTACGGGCCCATCTCCCTCGGCGGCATCCAAGTGTCGCTCATTGTCGACGATTACCTTGACAACTGCGCGCGTGATAGCAGCACCTGCGCGCCCAGTTACAAATATCTGGTAGTCGTCTCGAATGAAGTGCCACGTATGCCCGGTCGTATGCTGACGCACCAAAAGTTCAAATGATGCTTCTGCCGCTTCGTACTGGTATCCGAGGTTCTCCTTTCTTACGATTTCATCGAGCACGTCTTTCATGGAATCATTGTCGTGCGCGAGCTTATGCTTGACGGCAAGGGCGATGATGTTCGACCGGCCGGAGAGCTCGCTCACCAGCACGCGCCGCTCGTTACCGACGAGCGCAGGGTCGATGTGCTCGTACGAGTGGGCCGCCTTCGCAACCGCGTGCACGTGCATGCCGCCCTTGTGGGCGAACGCGCTCGTGCCGACGAACGGCTGGTTCGTGCGGAAATTCATGTTCGCGATTTCGTAGACGTAGCGCGAGAGCTCGGTGAGGTGATGAAGCGGTGTTTGCGAGCCGCTGGAGACTGACTGTTGGCCGGCGTCGGGAATCCCTCCCCTAACCCCTCCCTTCGAGGGAGGGGGATTTCGGAGACCGAGCACCTCGTAACCCTGCTTCTTGAGCGCGAGATTCCCGATCATCGACACGAGATCGGTGTTCCCGCACCGCTCCCCGAGGCCGTTGACCGTGCCCTGCACGTGGATGGCTCCCGCGTCGACCGCCGCGAGCGAGTTGGCGACCGCGAGCTCGCAATCGTTGTGGCAGTGAATGCCGAGCGGAACGTCGACTGCCGCGGCCGCCTCGCGCGTCCGCACGGCGACCTCCTCCGGCAACGTCCCGCCGTTGGTGTCGCACATCACGATCCGCGCGGCGCCCGCCGCGGCAGCCGCTTGGATCGTCTTCGCCGCGTACTCGGGATTCGCCCGCCAGCCGTCGAAGAAATGCTCGGCGTCGTAAACCACTTCTCGACCGGCGGCGACGAAGTACACGACTGTCTCGCTGATCATCGCGAGGTTTTCCTCGAGCGACACGCGCAGCACATCGGTCACATGAAAATCGTGCGTCTTGCCGACGATCGTCACCACCGGCGTGTTCGCATCGAGCAGGGCCTTGATCCCCGGATCGTCATCCGGCTTCATTCCGCGGCGCCGGGTCATGCCGAACGCGCAGAGCTTGCTGTGCTTCAGCGGTTCCTTGGCGAGCCGCTGAAAAAACTCCGCGTCCTTGGGATTCGACAGCGGGAAGCCGCCCTCGACGTAGTCGAACCCAAGCGAATCGAGCCGCCGCGCGATGAGCACCTTATCCTCAAGCGAAAAGCTCACGCCCTCGCCCTGAGCGCCGTCGCGAAGCGTCGTGTCGTAGATCTCGATGTGCATGGAAATACCGCCGCAATGATTTCGACTGTTAGCCGCGACGCGGAGGTCCGCCGCAGCGAAGCGCGTGCCTTGCCGAGTGGCGTTGCCGCACCCGGCGCCCGCGCTCCGCTACCGCGTCGCGGCTAACAATTAATTTACCCGTTCCAACAAAAAAACCCTGCGGCCACTTCTGGCCTCAGGGTTTGTGATGACTCGTCAAACGTCGTCAACCCTAAGGCCGGACCTCCCGAACGATGCCAACAATAATAATGATGCTGATGCGAGGCACGATATGCGATCCGGCGCGTGGGTGTGTGACGTTCAATCAAGGATAGAAGACGCTTATCGCACTGTCAAACCTGAGATCGGGTGGCACGCCCCAAGTCCGCCGCAGGGCGTGGTTGCCACGCAATCCGGCTTTGTGATGCAACCACGCCCTGCGCGGACTTGGGCGTGCCCCCCAGACCGGAGCTTGCCTCGCGGCCGCTCACGCACTCTCCGCCCGGCGATTCTCGCCCGGATTGGGTTCGTCGTCCTCGTCCTCATCGACGTCGTGTTCGTCCACTTCCTCCCATTCCTCGTCATCGGATTCCTCGTCCTCCAACTCTGCGTCCTCGTCGGCGTCGTCCTCGTCGGCGTCGTCCTCGCCATCTGCTTCCGCTTCGAGCTCGGAATCCTCCTCGTCGACTTCTTCCTCGTCGTCGTCCTCCAGACACTCTTCATCGACCTCGGGTTCATCCGCCTCCCAGGGCGCAGCCAGCATCGCCGTGGCGCCGGCGGCCGACGAGACCGTGAGCGGACCCGACGACGCCCGTCGCCGCGGCGCACTTCCGCCGCCACTGCCCATGCCGCCGCCGTCGTCTTCAAGATCGCTCGGCTCGTCCGACCCCGGCAGAATCTTGGTGATCCGCCGCGGCTTCGGCGGCGCCGTGAGTGCATTGAGCGGCGCCGACGGGCCCGCGCTCGTCGGGGGCGCCGCGCTCTCTCCGCCGTCGTTCCCCGCGCGGGCTTCCCAATCCTCGACCGAGATCATCACCTCGCGCGCCTGCGCGCCGTTGTACTCGCCGACGATCTTGTCCTCGGCCATGTAGTCGATCAGCCGCGCCGCACGCCCGTAGCCGATGCCCAAGCACCGCTGCAGCAGCGACACGCTCCCGCGCCGCTCACGCACCACGATGTCGACCGCCGCTTCATACAGCTCGTCGCGGTTCTTCAGCTCGCCCGGCTGGGCCATCTCCTGCTCGTCCTTGGTCTTCAGCTCGATCAGCTCGCGCGCGAACTGCGGCGAATCGGTCGCGACGAACTCGGTGACGCGCGTGATCTCGTCATCCGACAGGAACGTGCCTTGCCCGCGCAGCAGCTGGCTTGTGCCCGGCGACAAAAACAGCATGTCGCCGTTGCCCAGCAGCTTGTCGGCGCCCATTTCGTCCAGCACCACGCGGCTGTCCGTACGGCTGGCGACCTGGAACGCGATCCGCGCGGGCAAGTTGCTCTTGATCAGGCCCGTGATGACGTCGACGGTCGGCTTCTGCGTGGCGAGGATGAGGTGGATGCCGACCGCCCGGCTCTTCTGGGCGAGCCGAATGATGTGCTGCTCCACTTCCTTGCCGCTGGTCATCATGAGGTCGGCGATTTCGTCCGCCACGATGACGATGAACGGCAGCGACCGCGGGATGCTCTCCCACTCGACCTCGCTGGTGGGCTCGATTCGCTCGCGCAGTTCTTCTTCGCTGAGCTGGTTGTAAACCGTGACGTGCCGCACGCCGGCGCGGGCGAGCAGCGCGTACCGCTCCTCCATCTTGTCGACGGCCCACGACAGAATCGCCTCGGCCTTGCGCATGTCGGTGACCACCGGATGCATCAGGTGCGGCAGCTTGCGGTAGCCGCTGAGCTCGACCATCTTCGGGTCGATCATCAGCATGCGCACCTCGTCCGGCCCGCGGCTCATGATCATCGACACGATGATCGAGTTCAGGCACACGCTCTTACCGGTGCCCGTGCGCCCGGCGATGAGCAAGTGCGGCAGCGTCGTGAGATCGACGGTCAGCGGATTGCCCGCCACGTCCTTGCCCAGGTAGATGGGGATCTTCATGCGCTTCGCGCGGCCGTTGGCTTCTTCGATGACCTCGCGCAGCCGCACGAGCTGCCGATTTTCGTTCGGCACCTCGATGCCCACGGTGTTCTTGCCGGGGATCGGCGCGACGATGCGCACGCTCGGCACGCGCAGCGCGATCGCCAGGTCGTCGGCCAGGCCCGTGATCTTCGACAGTCGCAGCCCCGCTTCGAGCTCGACCTCGAACTGCGCGATCACCGGCCCCGTCTCGATTTCGACGACCTTCACGTTGAAGCCAAAGTTCTTGAACGTCTTTTCGAGCGTCTTGGCCTTCTTGCGGACCTCTTTCTCGTGCTCCTCGTAGCAGACCTCGTCGGACTCGAGCAGCAGGTCCAGGGGCGGCAGCTCGTACTCGATGTCCTCGACGCCCTGCGCGTTCGCCGCCTCGAGTTGGTCGATCATCTCGTCTCGCTCGGTGCGCTTCGGCGCCTTCGAGCCGCGATTGTTCTTGAACCGCGCGGAGTTGTTTTCAGCGTCGTCGCCGTTCGACGGAACCGCTGCGTCCCCGGCCGCTGTCGCCACCGCGACGGCGCCAGCCTCCGCGTCGGCACCCTCGGCCTCGGCCGCAGCCTCGGCTTTCGACGCCGGCGTCTTCACCTTCAGCTCGACTTCCTCCTCGGCCTCGTCCTCTTCCTCGCCCTCCTCTTCGTCGTACTCATACTCGTACTCTTCCGACTCCTCCTCGGCATCCTCGGCGTCTTCCTCTTCGGGAATCGCGTCGAGATCGCTCGCCCGCCGCAGCGTCGTCGCGGCCGCCACGCGCTGACCAGCCCGGCCTAGCTTCACCAGCCCGGCGCCGCCGACCACCGTCGTCTTCGCCGCCAGCTTGATCAGCAGGTAATCCGTGCAAAGCAGCAGTCCGGCCAGCAGCACGCTGAGCGTGAAGATAAACGCCCCGGCGATCGCGAAGTTCGTCTCGAGCAGTGCAAAGCCCATCGCCCCGACATACCCGCCGGCGCCGACCTCCGGCCCGGGCGTCGAGCCCTGCAGGGCCATCGATGCCAGCGTCGCGAGCGCCGCGAGCGATGCCGTCCACCCCACGCCGCGCAGCACGGGCTGGTTCATCTCGCGTCGCATGAGCAGCAGCACGGCGACCGCCGCCAGCGAGCCCACGACGTAAAACGCCGCGAAGCCCACGCCGCTGTAGAGCAGATGCGCCGCGTAGGCGCCCACCGGACCGCAACGGTTGGCAACCGTCGCACGCGGCGGAAACACGAGCGTCCCCGGCGGGTCGGCCGGGTCGTACGAAAAGAGCGCCGCCGCGAGCAGGGCGCACCCTGCCAACAACGCCAGCGCAAACAGATCGAGTTTGAGACTTCGGTTTTCCAACATGAGCACAAGGAGTGCGCTAGCGCGTGCCAATCCCTACCAGCGGGGACCGGCGTCCGCGCAGCGTCTCCAAGACGCACGCGCGGCGTGGCCATAGGGCGCATCCGTGCCCGAGTTTCCTTCCGATTGTCTCTACCGTCTCTACGGAATTCAGTCGCCGTTCCAACCACGGACGCGGCATGCGGGGCGGCGTCGCAACGACAATCGTCGCGACGAGACACGCGCCGAGGCGTCCGTCTGCAGTCATCTTCGGCGCCCCGCGGCGCCTGAAATCAACCTGCCGCGGGGTCGCGGCAACCCTTTCCCGGTACGCACGAGGCACAAGCGTGGCACACCGCGTACAACCCTTGCGAGCGCCCGCCCCCACATAGAACCTCCGGCTCCCTCCCCCTGGAGGGGAGGGCTGGGGAGGAGGGACGCGACGGGTACACGCGCTGCGTCCCCGTCTGGACGAACCATTCCCCACTGCGGTTCGACCAGGAAACGAGAACCCACTCCGAATGCGGCTTTTCGCGCCCCATCCGCACCGATCACGCCGGCTGGGTAAAATTTCGCACCGACGACAGCACCCCGGGCACGCGCTCCCGCAGAATGGCGACCAGATTCCGATCGCCGTCGAGCGCCGCAATTTCACCTTCACCCGCGTAGCCGGCAACTCGATCCGCGGAGCAGGCAATCCCTCGCCCGTGCTGTAGTTCCAGCAGTTCCGCCGCAGTCACCGCAATCGTTGGGAGCGACGCCACCAGCAGCGACGGCGGCGCGAGCCGCTCCGCCCAATGCTCGGCCACGTCGTCGAACCGCAGCGCGCCGGCCGCCGTGAAACCCCCGACCGCGCTCCGTTCCAGCGCCGCCATCACCGCAGTCGTCCGAAGCGATTCCGCCAGGTCGCGTCCCAACGAGCGAATGTACGTCCCGCTCCCACACTCGACGTCGAGCACCAGCTCCGGGTATTCGTACCGCACGACCTCCAGCCGGTGAATCACCGCCGCCTTCGGCTCCGGCTGAAAATCGACGCCGCGCCGCGCCAGCGCGTACGCCCGCTGTCCCGCGATCTTCACCGCCGAGTGCCGCGGCGGCCGCTGCATGACCTCCCCGCGGAACGGCGCGAGCGCCGCGTCAACTTCCGCACGCGTCGGCACGATCGCGTCCGCCACGACCTCTACCGCCCCCTCGACGTCGTCCGAGTCGCTCCGCCGCCCCAAAAGAAATGTGCCGCGATACGACTTGGCAAGGGCCTGCGCGTACTCGATCAACCGAGTCGCCTGCCCGACGCACACCAGCAACACGCCGGAAGCAATCGGATCGAGCGTGCCCGCGTGCCCCGCCTTTTGCGGCCGCACCAATCGCTCGACGCGATTAACAACATCCCGCGAAGTCGGCCCCGGCGGCTTGTAGATATTCAACACCCCAAACATGAAGCAAATTCCATTTGATTGTTAGCCGCGACGCGCAGGTCCGCCGCAGCGGAGCGCGGCGCCAAACTCCCCCGCCGCGCTCCGCTACCGCGTCGCGGCTAACTTCCCCTCCGATCCTACTCCTAATCCTACTCCTACTCTTACTCGCATTGATCCCCTCCCCCCGTCCCGTCCCCGCTCCTTGCTCCCTGCTCCCTGCATGCCCCATACTGTGTCCATGCCCAACGAGCCTACCGAAGAAATCACCCCCGCCTCCCTCGCCGCGGCCCTCGCCGCCCGCGGCATCGACGTCCCCGCCGATCGCGTCGAGTTGCTCGATAAATATCGAATCGCCCTGTGGCGGTGGAACGAGCAGCTCAACCTCACCCGCCACACGACGCTCGCCAAGTTCGTCGACCGCGACGTCGTCGACAGTTGGGAACTCGCGAAGCTGCTGCCCGCGGGCCGCCGCGTCCTCGACATCGGCGCCGGCGGCGGAGTCCCCGGCCTGGTCATGGCGATTCTCCGCCCCGACCTTCGCATGACCGCCTGCGACTCGACGCAAAAAAAAGCCCGCGTGCTCGAGGCCATCGTTCAGGAGTTGCCGCTGCCGGTCGAGGTCTTCGGCTGCCGTGCTGAAGAGGTGCTCGCGCTCCGCACATTCGACGCGCTGGTGGCCCGCGCGGTCGCCCCGCTCGCGAAGATTCTTTTCTGGCTGGCCCCGCACTGGGGCGCCTTCGACGAGTTGCTGGTCACCAAGGGCCGCTCGTGGGTCGACGAGCGCGCCGAAGCGCGTCACCGGGGCTTGTTAAAAAGCAAAGAACTTCGCAAGGTCGCCGTGTACGCGATGCCCGGCGTCGGTGATGAAAACACCCCAGGTGAAAGCGTTATCCTCCGCGTCACCCGCGGCCCCGACGGCATTGAAACCGGCGACCTCTCATAAAACCGCCGATCTTCCGGGTGGCACGCCCAAGTCCGCGCGGGGCGTGGTTGAAGTGTGGCACGTAATGCGCGCAGACCACGCCCTGCGGAAGACCTTGGGCGTGCCACCCAGATTTCCGTTCGCTCCCGGGGATAGCCGCCACACTCCCCATCTTCTAAAATCAGTCCCTCATCTCCGACCTTGGCGTCCTTGGCGTCCTGGGCGGTTCAAAAAACCAACTTCAGAGAATGCGAGACTCATCATGGCCGACGAAGAAACCAAGGAACCCGCGAAGACTCCTGCCGACCAACAGCAGCAGATGCGCGTCCAGGTCGACGACAAGCACGCGGTGACCTCGTATGCCAACTTCTGCCGCGTCACCGGCACGCCCGAGGAGCTGATCATCGAT
>JANOIK010000771.1:0-2198 GCA_031407585.1 Planctomycetota bacterium
GTCGTCCAGGCGTTGCCGCCGGCGCCGCGACGGCGAATCGTCACGGCCGTGCCGCGCGCCTCGAGCAGCAAGAACGGATCGCTGGCAACGAAGCTGTACCGCCCGACCTTCTCGCCGCCGATGACGCTTTCGAACAGCCCCGCCGCTTCGCCGCGGTCGAGCCGCGCGAACGCGGTTACGGGCGTCAGCGCGTCGCTCAAAAGCTCGCGGTAGACGGGAACGAAATCCACCCCGCGGGCCTGCTGGACGAAACGCGCGAGCGGCGGCAGATGGGCCATGGAAGGGTGGTCAATGAGTGGGAAGTTGATCCCACAACGTGCCGAGTTGAGGGCGTGCAAGCGTCACTGTAACACCGCACATTAGGAGTCACAACGCCGCGACCGTCGTGCGATTCATGTCTTGGCGCGGCAAAGGGTTAACGCCGCATACGTTTACCTTGACACTGGGGGGTGCACGGCTAGAATCCCTATGCGTGGGAGCGGTCAAGAGTCGAGGCAAGTAGGGATTGTGCGCGCTCCCGACATGTCTACTCTGCTGCGAGTAGACCGCTGCAACGCCGGATCGGTTCGCGGCTCGTCGCGACGTCGTTCCATTCCCTGCTCGCTTGAATTGCCTGACGGCCGAACGCCGTTTTGCTTAACTGCCATGAAATGCCAAAAGTGCGACCGTGCTGCGACGTTCCACATCACCGACTTGATCGACGGTGAGCCGAACGAACTGCATCTGTGCGAAGAGTGCGCCCAAGCGTTCTTGCAGCCTGCGACCCCGCCGGAAGGCGCGGAGATGCTGCCGGCGATGGCAGGGTTGCTCGCCCAACATCTCGCCGTGGGCGAAACAGCCGAGGAGCTCGAGCGGCTCGACACGCGGGCGTGCCCCGTGTGCGGGATCACGTTTTTGCAGTTCCGCAAGCAAGGCCGGTTGGGCTGTCCGCACGACTACGTGTTTTTCGAGAAGGAAATGGAGCCGCTGCTGGTGAGCATCCACGACCAGACGCAGCACATCGGGAAGAGCCCAAAGCGATGCCCGCACGGCGCCGACCAGCAGACGCAGCTCATCCGCCTGCGCCGCGAAATGAAGGAAGCCGTGGCCGCCGAGGAGTACGAAAAGGCATCGCACCTGCGCGACGAGATTCGCGGCATTGAAACAACGTTCCGGCAGTCGGCGCTGGAGAAGAAAGAGAGTGGGCAGTAGTCCGGTTCTTCCGAGGATTTTTCACCACGACGACACGACCTCACGACGAAGATGCGGAACCCGGATAGGATTAGATTAACGAGCGCAAAACGCCTACCCAGCCATTGACGAAAGTTGCATCGCCCTCCGACTCAAGTTTTCTCCCCTCCTACGTCGTGTCGCCGTGCCGTCGTGGTCAACTCTCCCCTGCATCAATAAACACCGCCCACTATGACACTCGACGATCTCGCCACATCGAGCGGTGAATGGCTCCGGGGGTCCGGGCCCGAGAGCGATATCGTCATCAGCAGCCGCATTCGGCTGGCTCGCAATCTGGCCGACTTCCCGTTCATCTCGCGGGCGACCGACGCGGATCGCGCCGAAATTGAGCGGATCCTGCACAACCAGGTCGATTCGCTGATCGCGTCGAACAAGACGCCGTCCGATCTGCTCTACCTGCGCGTGAGCGATCTGGCCGACGTCGACCGCCAGTTCCTGGTCGAGCGGCAACTCATCAGCCGCGAGCACGCGCAGAGCGACGGCGCCCGAGCCGTGGTGATCGACCCAAACGAGCGGTTCAGCGTGATGATCAACGAGGAGGATCACCTGCGCATCCAAGTGATGCAGAGCGGGCTCGACCTCGCGGCCGCGTGGGAGAACATCAACCGGCTCGATGATCTTATTGAAGAGCAGGTCACGTACGCGTTCAACGACCGGCTGGGCTACCTCACGGCATGCCCCACGAACGTCGGCACGGGCGTACGGGTGAGCGTCATGTTGCACTTGCCGGCGCTGGCCATCACGCGGCAAATCGAGAAAGTGTTTAAAAGCCTGCATAAGATCAACCTTGCCGTGCGCGGCCTGTACGGTGAAGGCTCGCAGGCGACGGGCGACTTCTATCAGATATCGAACCAGGTGACGCTGGGGCAGACCGAGGAAGAGCTCGCTAAGAAAGTCGCCGACGTCGTGCCCGTGCTAATCGACTACGAGCGCCAGGCCCGCGACTTTCTCATCCGCGAAAGCCAGGA
>JANOIK010000784.1:0-18743 GCA_031407585.1 Planctomycetota bacterium
GATCGTCCCTGGAACGATAATGCCACTGCCGCGCGATTGGATCGTGCCGCCGTTGAGGTTCAACGTCGTAGCAGATGCTGCGGACTTGGTCATCGTGACGATGCTGAGCGTTCCGCCATCGAGGTGGACGGTCGTGCCGCCCGCGCCGGCGGCGCCATTCACATCGATGTTGCCGCCGTAGCTCGTGACGACGGCATTGTCCTGAATCGTCATGACCGCGGAGATCGGCACGGTGCCGCCGCCGGAAGCCAGGATGAGATTCCCGGTGCCAGGAGCCGTCGAGAGGCCGGAGCTAAACCGGGCGTTGTCCTTAAAGGTAATCGAGTTGTTGCCGCCCTGACCACGGAAGATATTTGCGTCCTGGCGAATCGTCGAATTCGAGTTGCCGGCGAACGTGAAATTGCCGCGCTCGAAGAAGAAGAAGCTCGTCGGGACAGTGATATTGATCCCGCCGTTGCCGGCCACAGTCAGCGACGTCGTCAAGTCGGTTCCCGATCCGGCGTTGAAGCGAATTTGCGTCGTCGGATTCGTCATTGTCGGCGGAGTCGTCAGTTGACCGGTAATCGTCGCCGCGGTCCCCGCCACCACGTCTAACGTCGGGGATGACGTCGACGAATCCGGATGAATCAAAATGGTGCCGGCAATCGTCGTGCCCGTGCCGCCGATCATCACGCCCACGCCGGCGACGCGCGACTCGAGAACCTTGCCCGCGGGCAAGGCGCCGTTGCTGGCAAGAATGACCTGCCCCGCATCGACGCGAATATTACTGTCTACCAGAATCGCCCCCGCATTGTAGGACGATGTCGTGAGGCCATTGGCAGTCGTGCCGCTCAAGGTCAAAACGCCAACGCCCGACTTAACGAAATGCAAGTTCCCAGCTCCCGTGTCGGACAACGTGCCGCCAAACGTCGTGTTGCCGGGCTGGATCGCCGTCACCGTCACCGGCGTCGCACTCGAATTGTCAATCGTGCCGGCGGTTCCGGCCAGATTGGTGACCGTCGGCGACGTGCCATTCACGTCAACCGTGCCTGCGTTGGCCGTGAGGTCGCCCGTTCCCAGATTGCTGCCGGCGCCGACGAGAATCTTTCCGCCGTTCACTGTCGTCGAGAACGCCCCGGTATTGGGCGCGCTCAGCGTCGTCGTGCCGCCGCCCGAGTTGACCAAAGCGCCCGTGCCGCTGATGGCATTGAGGCTCACCGCATTACTGCGATTGACGTCGAGCGTGCCGTTGAGCGTGATCGTGCCCGTGCCGACGCTGCCCGTCGTCCCGCCGGCGCCTGCCTGCACCGTCATGCCGGCAGCCACGCTGGAGTTGACATAGGTATTGGCGCCGCTCAACACGACCTTGCCGCCGCCTGAGAAGCTGATGTCCTGGGCGCCGCTGATGGCGCCGCTCACCGTAAGCGTCTCGAGAGCGTTGGTCACTGACATGTTCGTGTTCGAGGCCAACGTCACCGGAACGGTGATGAAGTGGCTGCCGTTGATCACCGCCACGCCCGCCGTGCTGGCGTTGTTGTTGAGAGCGAGCGTGCCCGGGCCGTCGAGCGAGTACTGCGCCCCGAATGTGTTGTTAAATGCGACATTTCCCACGGTGCGAGTGCCGTTGAGAACGACGCTCTTCACTCCGGGCGTCAACGACGTGTTGGCGAACGTCGCCGAGTCGCCCGCAACATTGGGGAACGCCACCGGCGGTGACCAGCTCAAGTTGGCATTCCACGGGCCGCCGCCATTGAGGGCCCAAGTCGATGCATTGGCCAGGCCCGTGATCGTGAGCGTGACGTTCGTGCCAGCGACGCCCCAATTGTAGCTGCCGCCGCCCACCCCGTTGCCAATGGTGATATTGGAGTTCAAGCTTGCCGCGGAGGGAATCGAGCCGGCGGTGACGTCGAACATGGTGTAGGTGCCGTTGGTGCCGTAGGCGCCGGCCGTGCCCGCCTGGAACAGGTTGACCACCGTGCCCGTGGGGATGGTCAGGCCGTTGGTCGACCGCAGCAAGTCGTTTTGCGCAACCGACATGTCGAAATCGAGAATCGAGCCGCTGACCGTGGTAATGCCGCCGGTGGTCAATGTGCCGACGCCGCTGTTGACGCCGAGAAGGCCGGCGGAAATATGGCCGCCGCTTGCCGGAAGCGCAGCCCCGGCGATCGTTCCCGTACCAGCAAGGATTGACGTGCTGGTGATGGCGACCGTGCCTGTGCCGGTCGCCGAGCCGGACAAGTTAATGGCCTGCAGGGTGGCGCCATTAGTCACGTCCGTGCCATTGGCGTAGGTGCTCGCCCCGGCCAGCGCGACGATGCCGCTGCCGGTTTGGGCTGTCAGATTTGCGGTCCCGGCGCCGGTGCCTGCGATGAGTCCCGAGCCCACGGTCAATCGGTTCGTGTTGCCATTCTGATCAGAAATAACGCCGTTCACAGTGAGCTTGTTACCGTTGGTCGACGCAATTGTCGCGGAGTTGGTGATTCCGATGCCGCGCGTCGAGGCGAGCGTCACAGCGGCGCCATTGCCGACCAAGGCTCCGCCGTTGATGCGAACCGTTGGCACGCCCGCTCCGGCAGTTTCCGTCGGATTGCCCAAGCTTCCTTGCGCTGCGGCGTCCGATCCGCTGAACATGAGGGCGCCTTCGTAAATGATCGTTCCGCCGCTGTACACGTTGTTGGAGTGGTTAAGAATCATCGTGCCGGCGCCTGCCTTAACGACGGCGCCGGGTAAGGTGTCCGCGGTATTGCCGCGAGCATTGGTCACCTGCACGTCGAGGTTGAAGAAGCCCTGCGTATTGTTCTGCCAGAACACGGTTTGATGCTGCCCGGCTCCCGATTGACGCGAAGTGTCGAAGATGGCGCCGCTTACGCCGCCGGTAACCAGGACATTGTTGGCCCCCATGTTGGGCGTCACCAGGACGCTGTTGGTGTGGAGCAGCCCGCCGCCGGTGGCCGCAATCAAGGTGGCGGCGGGGTTGTTAAATCGCCAGCTTTCGGCGAAGCGATTTGTTCCACCGGATGATACGGTCACCGACCCTTGGAAATCGTAGTTCTGCTGTCCCGAGCCGGTGTTAAAGCCGAAAGTAGCAGGGGGGACGGTAGCGGCGACGGGGGTGTAGAACGTGCCCGACAGCAATTGGCTGCCGCCCTTGATCAGATTGCCGTCATTGATGTCAACGGCGGCGAAATCGTAAAGACCCACCGTGGCATAGCCCGCGCCAGCGGTGTTCTGCGCCGCGGCCGTACCGATGATGCCCGTATTCGCTGAGAAGCCTCCCGCGCCAACACGGATGTGGCCTGTCGCAGCGACCGGAGCGCCCGCAGCGTCTTGCGTTGCGGGGCCGATGAATCGCACGGCAACGCCGGCGTTCTTGGTCGCATTACCAGAGCCCGTCGAAGAGGAAATCGTTCCCAAGTTAAGCGTTTCGATCGGATTCAGTGCGTCGGCGTCGACCACCGTAATCGTCGTCATGCCGAGCCCCAGGCCGCCGGCCGCGTTGCCGAACTGCGTGCTGGTCACGGTCTGTTGAGCTGAGCCAATGACGCCCGCTCCCGTCACGTTGAGCGACGTCCCTTGACGAATGCTCAATGCGGTGGTGGTTGGCAAGATGTTGTTTGCCGGCGCGCCTGCGGCGGCGAAGTTGAGGTTGAGCGTCCCTTGGCCGAGTACGGTCGGGCCGTTGTACGTACTGGCGCCCGACAGCGTAAGCGTTCCCGTGCCGCTCTTGGTGAGCGTATTGAGAAGTGCGGCGTTATCGCTGATTACGCCGCCCAGGGCGAGCGTGCGGCCCGTGCCGACGTTCCACGTTTGGGCCGCGCCCAAATTGACGCCGTTGTTCAGCGTCAGATTCTGAGTCGCCGCCGACATGTCGATGCCACTGGCGCCGAGCGTGACAAAGTCGGGGGCGCCGGCGCCGATGGTCACCGCGCCGCCCGGATTCAGGATTCGCATCCCGAGCCAGCTCTGCAAGGAATCCCCCAGGACTGTCGAGTTGGCGCCCAAGACGGTCGCCTCCCAAACGGCAATGTCCGTAGGAGTGGGAGCGATTCCGCCAACCCAACTCGAAGGCAGGTTCAAATTGTCGGCGTTATTCGCCTTATTGACCGTCTGAGCGAAGGCCGAACCGGAAGCGATCAATGACAAGCCCAGCGCGAGCGCGACGGCCTTGCCAACCACGGAGCGTGACGTCCATCTGAGCATTGCAGGAATCTCCCAGCAGTAACAGTAAATTCTGAGTTGTGTCTTAAACGAAATAAGCAGTCGCGCCGGCGGCCAGCGCCAGCATGACAAGTTCTCGCCTGTGACAGGCGCCGACGATTTGCCTATCGGGAGCGGCGGCCACTTGGCCCGTTGCTCAACGCGATCGGCAGCAGTCCCCTTGAGAAGATCAACTCCCTTGGCGACTCAATGGGAGCCGAGCCCAATGGATAACTCCCGGTCACGTTTGTGCGCCGCGGCGACCCCCGTAGTCGCCGATTGATTAGCCCCGCGCAACTTCGCGACCGTCCCCCAACAAAAAGTCCGTGATTGCGAAAAGTAGTTTGACCGAGCTCGCCGCCGTGCGGACGAACGCCGAAACGTCCGACAGGCTTAAGCGGGCTCACCCTTTACGTTACCCGATAAATCCAAAAATGCGAACGAAAAGGAAAAATCGGCGCATCTTTCTATTTCGTAAGGGGATTCGTCACCGGCTGCTTAGAAATGGGCGTTGGGGAGCCGAGGGGAATGGGCCGCGGATGAACGCGGATTTCAGGGATTCACGCGGATAGAAATCAGAGGATTCGAGGGAAGGTCCTTCCCTTAGGCACGCCGTTGAAAATCACCAGGGGACCCGTGATATTTCGTAACCTGCGGCCTTGTTTTTGCTTACAGCGGATAGGAATAGGTCTGTTGAGGTCCTCAACCCACCAAGGCGGCGTCGCCGGACGGCTGAGGATTGGCGCCATGGGTCTGAAAGGGCGAGCCGCGTGGACGACGGGGGCGAAGAATCCCGGGACGATTTGCCCCGCGAGGACGCGGTGTCTGGCGCCCGGGATGGTCAGCGCTTCGTCGAGCTGCTCGGCGCCCACGAACGGGAGTTGTTCGGTTACATTTACTCACTCACCGCCAACTGGGACGATTCTCAGGAAGTGATGCAGCGGTTGCGAATCCGCGTGTGGGAGCAGTTCGATCGTTTCGATCAGGCGAGGCCCTTCGGCGCCTGGGCGCGGGCGATCGCTTACTACCTGGTCTTGGCCTATCGTAAGGAGCGGTCGCGCCAGCGGGAGTACTTTACCGAACGGGTGATTCAACTGCTCGACGAGGCCTACGCCAAATCGAGCGGCGGCATGAGCCGTTCGCGTGAAGCGCTCGTGGATTGCCTGGGAAAGCTCTCGAGCGAGAAACAGAAGTTGGTGACCGATTATTACTCGCCTGGAGGGGTCGCCTCTTTGGCGAAATCGCTGGGGATGACCGCCAATTCCCTGCGACAGTCCGTGCATCGCATTCGTCGGCAGCTTCACGAATGCGTGCAACGAACGCTGCGGGCGAGCCAATAACAGCGGGGTTTGGTCGAATCGCATACCGGGTGTAGAGTGAGAACTGGGTCGAGACATTTTACGGGGCGCTCGCAGCAGCAGCCTCTCACTTTGAAAAACGCGGTCCTTTTCGATCGCAAAGCGGGCCGAGACTATGGATCGCGACGCACTAGTCGCTGAGATTTTGGAGCTGGCCACCGCGTGTCAAACGGGGTCGGCCACGCAGGACGAGCGCGCTCGCCTGGAGCGGCTGCTTGAGGATAGCGACGACGCCCGGGTCCTGTACCTCCGCGTTGCCGACGATACTGTGACGTTGAACGACGTGCGGCAATCGCGACGGGCGGGGGTCGCCGAGTCGAAAGGCGCGGGCGAGGTTCTTGCCGCGCCGACGGCCATTTACTCCGCTCCGGATATTCAAGCCGTCGCCCACGCTCGCTCGCGGCAACGCCGCTGGCTGTCGGGCGTCGCTATTGCCGCGAGCGCCGCAGCCCTAGCGGCCGCCGTCTGGGCATTGCTGGCGAATTCACCGTCCAACTCCGTCCGGGCCTCTGGGGCGACGTTCGCGCGGATTGTCAGCCTGTCCGACGTGCGCTGGAGCGACGAAACCGCCGAACATCACGAATGGGAACGAATCGGCGCCGGCGAAACCATGCGGTTTGAGGCCGGCAGCGTCGAGGTGCTCTACGACAACGGCGTGCAGTTTGTCGTGCAGGGGCCGGCCGATTGCCAGTTTCCGTCCGAGCAGCGCGTGGAAGCGCAGTCGGGGAAGTTTGTGGCGCGGGTCAGCCCGTTTGCCATCGGATTCGAAATCGTCACGCCGCATGCCAAGGTGATTGACCGGGGCACTTCGTTCGGCGTCACGATCGACCCCGACCACCAGACCGACGTCGTAGTTTACGAGGGCAAGGTCGACCTCGACCTGCAGCACGCCCCGAGCGGAAGTCGCAGCCTGGCCGCGGGCGAGGCGATGCGCATCGGCCGCGACGGACATGTGGGACGGATCGCGTCGGTGGCGAGCGGCGCCTTCCTGCCGCCGCCGCGGTTGCCCGATTCGCAAATCGACGATGGGCGCGTGATCGTCTCGGTGACGGACAATCTCAAGTCGTCCGACACGGCGAAGTACTACCGCGTCGTCGCGCGTGGGTTCCGCGAGGACGCGCAGGCGTACGTCGATCGGCTGCACCAGTGGAACGGGCTGGACGATCGGGGGATCCCGTCGTTTCTTTCGCGCGGCGATTACGTGATGACCTTCAACGACGACAAGACGCAGCACAACCTGCGGATTGCCGTGGAACTGGCGCAGCCCGCGCGGCTGTACATCCTGGTGGACGACCGGGCGGAGTTGCCGGCGTGGCTCACCGAAGCGTTCACCGACACCGGCTGGGACGTGGGCATCGACGAGGGCTTTACCGATGTCGAGAACGTGGAAACCGCCGTCGGCGCCGGTCGCAGCATCGAGTGGACCTTCTCGGTGTGGTCGCAGGATGTGAAGTCGGCGTCGACCGTCCTGCTGGGCTCGTTGCAGTTGGAGGAGACCGCCTCGCCGCCGCGCGAGGTGCTGCGGGCCATGTACGGCATCGTGGCGACGCCGCTCGCCGGCGAAGCGCCCGTCCCGGGTCGGAAGCGCGCTCGGTAAGTGGCCCGGGGCGCCGACGAGTTGACGGGCCGGACGCCGCCGCCGTAGCTTGGGGCGACCGCGTTCTTTCTCGTCGAGCTTTCCCTCGGAGCCAAGACATGGCCTCGCGTTTCCGACTTTCTCTCGCGGCGAAATGGGTGGCGCTCGTGGCACTGTGTTTGCCCGCCGTTTCAACTGCGGCGCAGGAGCACTACCTTTTCTCGTACTTCACCGGAAACGGCGAAGACGGCCTGCACCTGGCTCACAGCGTCGATGGTTACACCTGGACGGCGATCGCGGACGGCCGCTCGCTGCTCACGCCCACGGCGGGTAACGACAAGCTGATGCGCGACCCGTCGATTGTGCTCGGGCCCGACGGCGTGTTCCACATGGTGTGGACGGTGAGCTGGGGCGAGCGAGGCATCGGTTACGCCTCGTCGCCGGACCTCATCACGTGGTCGGAGCAGAAGACCGTCCCGGTGATGGACCACGAGCCGACGGCCCGTAACTGCTGGGCGCCGGACATGTTTTACGACGAAGCGACGGGCGAGTACTGCATCTACTGGGCGACGACGATCCCCGAGCGCTTCGCGGCCGGCGCCGACCCGCCGCGGGAAGGCCGCGAGCCGTACAACCATCGCATTTACGTGGTGACGACCAAGGACTTCGAGACGTTCAGCGAGGCGAAGCTCTGCTACGACTTCGACTTCAGCGTGATTGACTCGACAGTCGTCCGCAGCGGCGATCGGTACGTCATGTTTCTCAAGGACGAAACCGAACGACCGCCGCAGAAGAACATCCGCATCGCCACGAGCGACTCCGCGACGGGGCCCTTCACGGCGCCGAGCGAGCCGATCACGGGGCGCTATTGGGCCGAGGGGCCGACTGCCATTCGCATTGGCGAGAAGTGGTTCGTGTATTTCGACAAGTACACCGACCACCGTTACGGGATGGTGACGGCTGCCGATCCGATTGCGGACGACCCGGCCGCGTGGCTGGACGAGTCCGACAAGCTGGAAGTTCCCGGCGGCATGCGGCACGGAACGGCGTTCGCCGCGCCGGCGGAGGTTGTCGAGCGGCTCATCGAGCTGGAGTGATCTCCAGCGATTCTTCTCAAACACACTCCGCGGAGTTTGCCGTGTTGCGCAAAACACTCGTCAGCGCGCTCGCGCTGTTCGCCGGTTCGTTCGTGTTCGCAGGCGCGGCCGCCATACAGGCCGCGGATACCGACTGGCCGGCCATCGAGGCGCCGCACACCAAGGCGTGGACACGCTGGTGGTGGCACGGCAACGCCGTGACCGCGGCCGACCTCACGGCTCAGATGGAAAAGTACGCGGCCGCGGGGATCGGCGGGCTCGAGATCACGCCGATCTACGGCGTGCGCGGCGGCGAGGCTGAGTTCATCGATTTCCTGGCGCCCGCGTGGGTCGACATGTTCGTGCATGGGCTGCGCGAGGCCGAGCGCCTGGGCATGGAGATCGACATGTCGACCGGCACGGGCTGGCCGTTCGGCGGGCAGTGGGTCGAGGCGGATACGGCGTGCCGAAATCTGGTGCTGCATTCGTACGACCTGCCGGTCGATAAGCCGCTGGAGGAGCCGATTCGCGCCGTCCAGCGGCCGATGGTACGCGCGATCGGCCGCGGCGTGCCGATTCAGGATCTCAAGGAGTCGATTGGCGAGAACGCGGACCTGCAGGGGATGGCGCTCGAGCAGGTGCGTTTCGAAAAGCCGCTGCCGCTTCTGCGCCTCACGGCCATTGGTCCTGAAGGCGATATGTGGGATGTCACGGACAAAGTCGACGAAAATGGCCAACTGGCTTGGGTCGCGCCGGGCCAGGGGTGGACACTCTACGCGGCGTTCCTCGGCTGGCACGGCAAGATGGTCGAACGGGCCGGCCCCGGCGGCGAGGGCAACGTCATCGACCACTTCAGCCGCAAGGCGTTCGACACTTACGTGAAGCCGTTCGACGACGCCTTCTCCGGGCACGACATCAAATCCTTCCGAGCATTCTTCAACGACTCCTACGAAGTCGACGACGCCTCGGGGAACTCCGACGCGACGCCGGACTTCTTCGCTGAGTTCGAGCGTCGCCGCGGCTACGATCTTGGCAACCGACTGTATGCGCTGCTCGGCCGCGGTTCGCCCGAAGAAAACGGCCGCGTGTTGTGCGACTACCGCGAGACGATCTCGGACTTGCTGCTCGAAGAGTTCACCCAGCCTTGGACCGCGTGGTCGCATAAGCACGACGCGTTGACGCGCAACCAGGCCCACGGCTCGCCGGCGAACATTCTCGATCTCTACGCGGCGAGCGACATCCCGGAAACTGAGGGCACGGACCGCATCCAGTTCATTTCGGCGTCGAGCGCTGCGCATGTCACGGGTAAGCCGCTCACGTCCGCCGAGGCGTGCACGTGGCTCGACGAGCACTTTCTCGGCACGCTCGCCGCGGCGAAGTCGTGGTGCGATCGCTACTTTCTCGGCGGCGTGAACCACATCTGTTACCACGGCACGTGCTACTCGCCCGACAGCGAGCCGTGGCCGGGGCGGCTGTTCTACGCGTCGCTGGAGCTCCAGCCGACGAATTCCTACTGGCCGCACTTTCACGCGCTCAACGAGTATGTGGCCCGCTGCCAGTCGTTCTTGCAAGCGGGGAAGCCGGACAACGACGTGCTGGTGTACTACCCGATCCACGACGCGTGGACGCGCGGCCGCGGGCCAGCGCTTCCGCACTTCAAGGGTGATATGGGCGGGACAGCGGCGCGGCGCACCGTCGAGCGGCTGCTCGCGGCGGGCTTCGGCGTTGACATGATTTCGGACCGGCAGCTCGCGGATGTGGAAGTCGAGGACGGCCGCCTAACCGTCGGCGGAGTTTCCTACGATGCGCTGATTCTGCCGGCGTCGCGCGTGATGCCGGTGGCGACGGCGAGGAAGCTGGTCGAGCTCGCCAAAGCGGGCGGCCGGATTAATGCGGACGGCGACTTGCCCTCATCCGCGGCCGGGATGGCAGGAGTTACTGAGCCAGCCGCCGAGTTCGCCAAGACCGCGGAGACGCTCAATGGCCTCGTCGGGAAAGGCGCGGCGGGGCTGACGCCCGAGCCGTTTGCGGCTGGGTCGCAGCTTCAGCTCGTGCGCCGGCGGCTCGGCGATGGCGTCGTGTATTTCATCGTCAACACGGGCCGCGAGCGTTATGCCGATTTCGCCGCGTTCAAAACCAAGGCGGCGTCTGCGGTGCTGTTCGACCCGCTCACTGGCGACAGCGGCGTGGCCGCGATTCGCAACGCGGGCGAGGGCTCGGCCGTGCGGCTGCAGCTCGAGCCGGGGCACTCCTGCATCGTCCGCATGTTCGACCATGCGGCCTCGGGCGCTAACTTCTCCTATACCGAGTCTGTGGGCAAACCGCTGAAGCTTGAGGGAAATGGCATCACCTGGGCGGTAACGTTCGTCTCCGGCGGGGCCACATTGCCGGACGCGGTCGAGGCGCCTGCGCCCAAGTCGTGGACCGAGTTCGACGGCGACGACGTGAAAAACTTCTCGGGCATCGGGCGCTACTCGTGCAAGTTCTCCGTCGACGGATCGCCGGCCGACGCGTGGATGCTCGACCTTGGCAATGTTTACCACTCGGCCGAGGTGCGGCTCAACGGCGAGTCACTCGGCACGCTGTTCACGACGCCGTATCGCCTTCGCATCCCGGCGGCGAAGCTGAAGCCGACCGACAACGTGCTCGAAATCGACGTGGCCAATCTCATGGCCAATCGGATCGCCGATCTCGATCGTCGCGGCGTCGCGTGGAAGAAGTTTTACAACGTGAACTTTCCGCTGCGGCGACCGGAGAACCGCGGCGACGGCGGCCTTTTCAGTGCGGCCGAGTGGACGCCGTTGCCGTCGGGACTGGTTGGTCCCGTGACACTGCGGCGGGTTAGCTTTCAGGCGCCGCAGCCAAAAGACGTCAGCCAATGGCGTTTCGATTTCACCGATGGGACGGCGACTTCGGACGCCATCCGCCTCGCCCGCGGCGACGAGTACGACGACCAACTCGCCTACGGCTTCGAGCCGAACCGCGAGGACGGCCGCTTCTCGTTTTCGGTGAAGGTTCCCGAGGGCAATTACCGCGTGACGGCGACGCTCGGGGGCGAGGGGGAGTCGACGACGACAATGCACGCCGAGGTGCGGCGCCTGCTCGCCGATCGCGTGCATCTCGCGGCGGGCGCGTCCGGGGCATTTACGGCGACCGTGAACGTGCGGACGCCGAAAACCGCTGCCGGCAACGAGGTGCGGCTCAAGCCGCGGGAGCGCGCCGAGGAGTGGCCCAACTGGGACGACAAGCTCACGCTCACGTTCACGGGCGACCGCCCTGCCCTAACGGCGCTCGCCATCGAGCGCGAAGACCGCTGCCCGACGCTGTTCCTCATCGGCGACTCGACCGTGTCGGACCAGGCGAACCCGCCGTGGAACAGTTGGGGGCAGATGCTCCCGCGGTTCTTCGGCCCCACAATCGCCGTGGCCAACCACGCCGAGAGCGGCGAGTCGATCCGCGGCGCGCTCGGCGAGCGGCGATTCGAAAAGCTCTACGGCGTCGTGCGGTCTGGCGACTGGGTGGCCATCCAGTTCGGTCACAACGACATGAAGGAGACGGCCGCCGACAAGCTGGAGATTTACACGAAGAATCTCGAAGCGTTCGTCGCGGCCATCCGCGAGCGCGGCGCCACGCCGATTCTCATCACGTCGATGGAGCGGAAGATCGGCATCGATCGCGACACGCTCGAGGGGTATCCCGACGCCGTGCGCGACGTGGCGAAACGGCTCGAGGCGCCGCTGGTCGACCTGCACGCTATGAGCAAGGTGCTGTACCGCGGGCTCGGCGATGATTTGGACGCGGCGTTCCAGGACGGCACGCACCACAAGGACTTCGGCAGCTATGAACTCGCGCGATGCGTGGTGGAAGGCATCCGCAAGGCGGCGCCTGAGTTGGCCGTGCATTTGCGAGACGACGCGGTCGAGTTCGACCCGGCGAAACCGGAAATGGCGAACAACTGGGGCATTATCACTGGGGCGGTTGCGCCCTAGCTGCGCCGTCGCTGAAGCGGTTAATCAGCGCCGCCGTGAGCGGCTCTTATCGCCGCGCCAATCGCGGCGTTAAGTTTCTCAGGAGTGGCAGGTTTTGTTAGCCGCGCCACGACCGGCTCGTGCTCGACCTTCACCTGGTCGAGGTCCGGATGGCCCGACAGCAGAATCACCGGGATGCCCCGCCTGGAGAATTCTTCGGCCGCTTCGAGCCCGTCCATCACAGGCATGTCGAGGTCGGCGATAACGAGGTCGACCGCGTCCGTCATCTCTGAGCAAGCTCGCAAAAGCTGCTCGCCGTCGCCAACTTCGCATGCCACTTGGTGTCCAAGCATCGATAGCAGGGAGACCAGCGCCTTGCGAACATCGACGTTGTCCTCCGCCACCGCGATCCTGAGACGGTCGGACGGTGCGTGGCTCTTGCCGCGGACTTGCGGCCGGGAATTCGAGTCGTTCATGAGTTGCAGTCCCTGACAGAGTTCAAGCTGCTGAAGCGGCGGAGGGTAAGGCGCCGGACGGTAGAGCTGCGACTACGCGGGAATGGCGAGGTGGGACAAGTCAATGTGTCTTAGACGCCAAGAAGAGGCGGGATGCTGGCGTCCGGCAAGGCTGAGGGGACTTGCTGAAATTCAGACCTGCAAATCGTGGGCCGGGGTGCATCCAAGCGTCGAATATCTCGCCCCTGCCGGTCCTCCGGGTCGCGCGTTGAGTCGGGTTAGGCGGCGGCGGTTGTTCAACGACCAAAATGGTGCGTCGTGGACGAAACGACGCCACCTTACGTGTAACGGCCGTCAACAATTCTGGGGAGCTCCCGCGGGTTCGCGTCCTGCAATTCCGGCGGGAGCGCCGACTCTGGAAAGCCCTGGTAACACACGGGTCGCGTGAACCGGTAGATCGATGCGTGGCCGATCGACGTGAAGTGGCTGTGCGACGTCGCGGGGTACGGACCCCCGTGGTGCATCGACGGGCACACTTCGATGCCTGTGGGAAAGCCATTGAAAATGAGGCGGCCCACCTTGCGCTGCAGGATGCGCACGAGGTCGGCGTTCTCGAGCAGCTCCTTTTCCGTCCCGTGGATCGTCGCGGTGAGGTGGCAGTCGAGGTCTTCGGCGATCCACCGCATGGCCTTGATGCTCTCGCACCGAAAGACAACCGAGGCGGGGCCGAAGACTTCTTCGTTGAAGACTTTGTAAGATGCTTCGCTCGAATTGGCGGCGAAGATTCGCACCGCGGCTTCGTGCTTTTGCTCGTTGGCCGGTGCGCTCGATTCGGCGACCGTTTGAACGCCCGGATGCGCGGCGATGCGGTTGATCCCCTGCTGGTACGCGGCGTGTATGCCTGGGTGGAGCATCGTCGCGGGGGCGACCTTCGCCGCCGCGGCCGCCGCGCCGGCGATGAAGGCGTCGAGCGACTCGCCCGCGACGCCGAGCACCATGCCCGGGTTAGTGCAGAACTGGCCGACGCCGAGCGCCACCGATTGGATGTAGCCCTCGGCGATCTGCGGCCCGCGCTCGGCGAGCGCGCTGGGCAGTAAGAACACGGGATTGATGCTGCCCATTTCGGCATACACGGGAATGGGCCTCGGCCGCGTGGCAGCGACGTCCATCAGTGCGCGGCCGCCGCGCAGGGAACCCGTGAACGCGACCGCTTGGGTCAGCGGATGGTAGACGAGCTCGCGGCCGACCTCGTGGCTCGTTCCCTGGATGAAGCCGAACATTCCCGGGGGCAGGCCGGCCGCCTTGATCGCACGAGCGACCGCCCACGCGACCATCTCGCACGTGCCGGGGTGGGCCGGATGCCCTTTGACGATCGCCGGGCAGCGGGCCGCGAAGGCGCTGATCGTGTCGGTGCCGGCGACTGAAATGGCCAGCGGAAAATTGCTCGCCCCAAAGACGGCCACAGGGCCGACGCCCATGAGCATCGCTCGCACGTCGGGCTTGGGCAGCGGCTTCCGCGCGGAGTCAGCGTGGTCGATGCGGGCTTGCAGCCACGAGCCGTCGCGGACCATCGCCGCGAAGAACCGGCAGTTGTTCGTGGTGCGGGCGCGCTCGCCCTCGAGACGGCCCATGGGGAGCGCGGTCTCGGCGTGGGCACGCTCCAGCAGAGGGGCGCCGAGGGCGTCGATCTCGGCGGCGATCGCTTCGAGCAACTCGGCGATCTTCTCCCACGGCACGGTTTGCAGTTCGTCGAACGCCTTGTCGGCCGCCTGGAGGCACTCATCGACCTCGTTCGCGCCAGCCTCGACAAATTCGGGGGCGAGCACCTCGCCGGTGGCGGAGTTCGAAACCGTGAACTTATCGCCGCCCCGCTCGGCTTGCTCGCGGCCGTTGATGATGTGCTTGCCGGTGAGGTCCATCGTCGTCTCCAAGAGTCCCTAAACGTGTGCCCGCCTCGTCCCCCGTCCCCAGCCCTCCCCGCCGAGGGGAGGGAGCCGGAGGGTGTTTCTCATTTCAGATTCGCCCCAGCAGCTTCAGCGTGGCGAGCATCGACAGCGCGAGGAAAAACAGCCCAGCGAAGATCAGGCCGATGCGGAGGAACCAGTTGGGGCGCAATTCCTTCGGCAGCAGGATGACGTTGACCGCCAGCACGTGGAAGCAGCTGAAGCCCAGGGCCGCGTTATAGATGTTGCTGGCCCAGGAGAGTAGTTCCACGGGGTTGAACAACGAAAGCATGAACGTGCCGAACACGGCGTAAGCGCACAGGGCGCCGAAGTAGAGTCCGCGGATGCGGTGCGGGTCCCAGCGGCGCAAGCTGGGGAGCGCGGTCCAGCACACGTCGACCCAGCGGCGGATCACGCCGTCGACCAGATTGGTGAAGCTGGGGGCAAGCACGAGGAACCCGCAGAAGAGCGTCATCCACCAGTAGTACGGACCCCAGGGCGCGCCAACGTGGTCGCGCAGGGCGTCGGCGGTCATGCCGGCGGCCGTCCACTGATCGCCTTTCGTATTGGGCGGCAGGAACTGCACGCTGAGCATGCTGGGCAGGGCCACGCCCACGAAGCAGGCGGGCATCCACACGACGAGCTGGTCGCGCAGCACCACTTGATACCAACGACGGAAGCGGCGGAGCGAATCGCCGTTGATCGGAAAGACCATGCCCGTGTGCGCGAGCTTGAGCGTGCGGTCGCCGAAGACGGTAGGGACCGAGCCCACCTTTCCACCCATGCCCCAGCCCTGCTCGCGCGTGTAGGCGCTGATCGTCGTATTCGTGAGACCGCCGTTCCCGCTGACCGCCGCCAAGGCGCCCAGCACGGCGATCATCGTGAAATCCGTTTGCGGCAGCGGCCGGCCTTGCCACCAGGCGACGAAGAAATTGTCCATCACGGGCGCGGCGTCTGCATTGGCGCCCACGACGGGCACGCTACCGAACTTAAAGAAGCCAGTGAAGATGTCGTACCACGTGTCCGCGGTGGAGTACTGCACGGCCACGAGCAGGAGGAAGCCCAGGACGACGACGATCTTCACGTTCATGATCGTCTTCATCGCGTTGTAGGCCTTGCCGCCGAAGATCATGGGCAAGAGGGCGATGTAAAACGCCGCGAACTTCAGGACGGTCAGCAGCTGCTGCTTGGTAAGCTCCGCGCCGAGAACCTCGTACACGGCTCCTTCCTTGGGGACTTCGCCCACGATCACCGCGGCCAACGGCGTGGCGGCGCTAGCGGCGAGGTAGGGAAGCACGGAGCCAAAATCGAGAAACAGGTACAGAATGAGCCAGAACATGGGGCCGGGGAGCAGGCGAAACTTGCCGGTGAAGATGGGCTCGCCGCAGTAGAGCGTGTAGCGGCTGATTTCGAGGTTGTAGACAACCTGGCCCAGAATCGAGAAGGTTGCGAGCCAGAGGATCGACCCGCCGTAGAGTGCGGTCGTGAGCGGACCGGCGAGCCACTCGCCGCCCCCGATCGCTGCGCCGCCCATGACCAGCCCCGGGCCGAGCAGCATCGCCCAACTGCGGAGCGTGAACCGCGGCGGCGCGGGAAGGTCCCCCATGTCCCACCGCGGCATGACCGGCGAGCCCGGATGCGGCGCGACGGCCGCGGCAATCGGAGCGTCGGTGGAAGCAGGGTCAGTCATGCGGCCGCGGTGAAAAGTCAATTCATCGGATTGCTGAGCGTGCCGATGCCGCCGATCGTGATGTCGACGACGTCGCCGAGCTCGAGTGAAAAGTCGTCCGGCGGGACGATGCCCGTGCCGGTCATCAGCAGGCAGCCCTGCGGATGGCTGTTGTCGCGAAAGAGAAACCCCACAAGTTCAGCCAGGGTCCGCTTCAATTGGGCGAGCGTCGTGGCGCCCTCGAACACGACTGCCGTGGAGCGACGCACGGCGACGCGAATTTCGGTCGATTGCGGCAGGGGCTCCTCGGCTACCAGCACGGCAGGCCCGAGGGCGGCGCAGCGATCAAACGTCTTGGCCTGCGGCAGGTAGAGCGGATTCTCGCCCTCAATGTCGCGGCAGCTCAGGTCGTTCCCCGCGGTGTAGCCAACGATGGCGCCCCGGGCGTTGACCACCAGCGTCAGCTCCGGCTCGGGGACGATCCACTTCGAGTCGCGCCGCAAATGCATCGCCCCGCCGGGGCCTACGATGCGGTGCGGCGTCGCCTTGAAAAAAATCTCGGGCCGCTCGGCCTGGTACACGCGGTCGTAAAAGCTGCCGCCGCCGGCGACTTGCGATTCCTCCATGCGGGCCGTACGGCTGCGCAGATAGGTGACGCCCGCGGCCCACAGTTCTTGCGAGCCGATGGGGGCGAGTGCGGAGCCTGCCGCGACGGCGAGTGCGGCGTCGGGCCGCGATCGGGCCGCCTGCGATCGCAGCGCGGCGGGCAGGTCGACCGAATTGACAAGCGCTTCCCACGTCGCGTCGACCGCATACCAGCCGCCGTCGACTTGCAGCACGGGGCCGGAGGGTGTGCGGTAAAGCAGCATCAGAAAAACGCGCGGAATCAGTAAGACGACGAGAAAGCGATGATTCGAGCCATCGAGTTTATCTCGGCGCGAGTCCGTGGTAAATGCACCGCTGGTGGTTCTCTGTGGCAAGGTCACTCGATGTGCCGTAGCATGAACGACACAAAGTTGCGTTTCCTTGCTTCTGCTTAATGCACACGGCGTGTGCCTACTCGATTGGGGAGCTTGATGTCTGCCGACACCTGGTTCTGGCCCGACGATGCCGCGCTCCACGACGTGCAGACCACTGCCGCGGGGCCGGCGGGCGCCCTGCCTTTCACCGACGAGATGCTCCGCGAGTGGCCCAGCGGCGATCTGTTCGGCTGGTCGCAAGACGCCGCGATGGGCTGGACCGCCGCGGAGTTAGGCCGGCGCGAGTTCCTCATCCTCAGCACCATGGGCGGCGTGCGCTCGGCCGACGGCTCCCCGATCGCGCTCGGCTACCACACGGGGCACTGGGAGGTGGGGCTGCTGGTCGAGGAGGCGGCTCGCGAGATCAAGCGACGCGGCGGCGTCCCGTTCGCCGGGTTCTGCTCGGATCCCTGCGATGGCCGCACGCAGGGCACCGTGGGGATGTACGACAGCCTGGCCTACCGCAACGACGCGGCGATCGTGCTGCGGCGGCTCATTCGCTCACTGCCGACGCGGCGCGGCGTGATTGGCGTCGCCACGTGCGACAAGGGCCACCCCGCGATGATGATGGCGCTCGCCGCGATGCGCGACCTGCCCGCGGTGCTCGCTCCGGGCGGCGTGTCGTTGCCCCCCACGCGCGGCGAGGACGCGGGGAAGATTCAAACCATCGGCGTGCGGTACGCGCACGACTTGATCACACTTAAGGAAGCCGCGGAGTTGGGCTGCCGAGCGTGCGCGACGCCGGGCGGCGGGTGTCAGTTCTTGGGCACCGCGGCGACCTCGCAAATCGTGGGCGAGGCGCTGGGGCTCTCGCTGCCGCATTCGGCGCTGGCGCCCTCGGGCCAGCCGATTTGGCGCGAGCTGGCCCGACAGTCGGCCATCGCTTGCGCGCTGCAAGACGAGCGCGGCCTACGATCACGCGACATCGTCACCGACGCCGCCGTGCGGAACGCGATGGTCGTGCATGCGGCGTTCGGCGGTTCAACCAACCTGCTGCTGCACGTTCCTGCGGTCGCCCACGCCGCGGGGCTGACGCGGCCCACGGTGCGCGATTGGATCGAAGTGAACCGCACCACGCCGCGGCTGGTGAGCGCGCTGCCCAACGGGCCCATCGATCACCCCACCGTGCGCGTGTTTCTCGCCGGCGGCGTTCCCGAGGTCATGCTCCACCTGCGCGAGTTGGGCCTGATCGACACGCGCGTCCTCACGGCCACGGGCCAAACGCTCGCCGAAGTCCTGGACGCCTGGCGCGACTCCCCCCGCCGCTTGCGTCTTCGCGAAATCCTCACTGAGCGAGACGGCGTCGACCCCGACACGGTCATTTTCTCCCCCCAGCGCGCAGAACAAGCGGGCCTCCGCGGCACGCTGGCGTTTCTCACGGGCAACCTCGCGCCCGAGGGCAGCGTCGTGAAGGCGACGTCGATCGATCCGTCGCTCGTCGCCAATGGCGTGTTCCGCCACGTGGGCCCGGCGCGGGTGTTCACGAGCGAGGCGGCGGCGATG
>JANOIK010000797.1:0-2599 GCA_031407585.1 Planctomycetota bacterium
TTCACCACAGAGGTCACAGAGGACACAGAGCAGATGCCGCAGAGCCGAGAATCGGCTCGCCCTCCGTGCTCTCTGTGTCCTCTGTGGTAAAATCCCCATGATTGTGTCGCTGGATTGGCAGAAGCAGTACGGCGACTTGCCGACGAACACGGCGGAGCTTGCCGATCGGCTTGCGCTGGCGGGGCTCAATCACGAGATGTTCGACGCGAATGTCATCGACCTCGAAGTGACGAGCAATCGACCGGATTGCCTGGGGCACATCGGCGTGGCCCGCGAGGTGGGCGTGCTTTATGGCGTGCCTCTTCGCGTCCCCGCGGCTAAACCGCAAGCGAAAGGTGCGGCCGCGGGTAAGGTGACGAGCGTTGAAATCACGGCGCCCGCTCTATGCCCACGGTACACGGCGCGGGTGATCCGCGGCGTGAAGGTCGTGCCGAGCCCCCCGTGGCTGCAGGAGCGGCTCAAGGCCATCGGCGTTGCGGTGATCAACAATGTGGTCGACGTCACCAACTTCGTGCTCTTCGAGTGCGGCCAGCCGTTGCACGCGTTCGACTTTGCGAAGCTGCGGGGCGGGCGCATCGTGGTTCGCGAGGCGATGCCCGGCGAAAAATTCACGGCGATCAATCACCAGCAGTACGAGCTCGCCCCCGGCGTGTGCGTGATCGCCGACGCCGAGCGGGCCGTGTGCCTCGCGGGCGTCATGGGCGGCGCCGATAGCGAGGTGAGCGAGCGGGCGACCGACATCCTGCTCGAGGCCGCGGAGTTCGATCCGTTGTCGACGCGCACGACGGCGCGGCGGTTCGGCCTGCACAGTCCGTCGTCGTACCGGTTCGAGCGCGGCGTCGACCCCGAAGGCGTCGACTGGGCCAGCTGCCGCGCGTGCGAGCTGATCCTGGAAACCGCCGGCGGCACGCTTTGCGAAGGCGTCATCGACGTCGGCCGCCGCCCACCGGCGCGCGAGGTCGTGAAGCTGCGGTTCGACCAGCTCCCGCGCGTGCTTGGCATCAGCGTGCCGGAAGCGACGGTGCAGAAGATTCTCACCGCGCTGGGCTGCGTCGAAACGCACATCTGCGGCCACTGCGTGAAGGTGACACCGCCGAGTTGGCGGGCCGACCTCACGCGCGAGATCGACCTCATCGAGGAAGTCGCTCGCATCCACGGGTACGACAAGATTCCCGAGGACGTCGGCGTGAAGATGGCGGCGTCCACGCGCTCGCGCGAAGACCGCGTGCTGGAACGGGTGCGCGGCGTGATGGTGGCCGCGGGGTTCGACGAGGCGATGACGCTGAGTGCCGTGGACGAGGCGTGGGTCGATGCGATCCAGCCGTGGACCGGCGAGCCGCCGCTGCGCACGTCGACGCCCGTGCTGCGCCGGGCCGATTGCCTGCGGCAGACACTCGTGCCGAGCCTGCTCACGGCCCGACGGCACAACGAGAAGGTTGCGAATCCGGTTGCCGAGTTGTTCGAAATTGCCAACGCCTATCTCCCGACGCCAGGAGCGCTGCCGCAGCAAAAGCGGCTGCTGGGAATCGTGAGCGGCGGCGGCTTGCTCGAGGTGAAGGGCGCAATCGAAGCGCTCGTCGCGCGCCTGGCGCCGGGGCGTCGCCTTGAAGTCGGCGAAAGCGCGTACCCGCTGCTTGACGACGTGCGGCAATGCCGCCTGCGGCTCGGCGACCACGCACTCGGATTCCTCGGCGAGCTGAGCGACGCCGGAAAGCAGCGCTTCGAAACGCGCTGGCCGACCACGGTCGCGGAGCTGGATCTCGACGTGCTCGTGGGCGCCGCGACGCTCGTGGCGACCACGCGGCCGCTATCGCCGTATCCGCCCGTGGGCCGAGACCTGAACATCGTCGTGCCCGAAAGCGTGCGTTGGGCCGAGGTCGCGGCGCTGGTGCGCGATGCGGGCGGCGACCTGGTCGAGTCCGTCGCGTACCAGGAAACTTACCGCCACGCGGAGCGCATCGGCGGCGACAAGAAGAGCCTCATGTTCAGCCTGCAGCTTCGCTCGACCGCCGGCACGCTCACGAACGAGGAGGCCGACGCGGTGCGCGACGCGATCGTGCACGTGCTCGCCCAACAGCTCGGCGCCGCACTGCGGGCGTAACAATCGCCGGGAGCCATCGCCATGACGCTCCAAGAACTCAAGCCGCTCATTCGCGCCGGTGAACTCGACCAGGTTCGGGCCGCGATCGACGCGAACCCCGAGCTGCTCCACACGAGCGATCCGGACCCCAACCAGTGGGATCAGAAGACCGCACTGCACTGTGCGGCAAAACACGGTCACCTCGAGATCGTGAAACTGCTCGTCGAACGCGGCGCCGAAGTTTATTCGAACCCCATGAACAGCTACCCGCCGGTGTTCGTCACAAGCGACCGGCAGATCGTCGACTACTTCCTCCGCGAGATTCCCGAAAAAGCCGACGGCACATGGGGTCTCGGCGTCACGATCAACATCGCGGCACGCGAAGGGTGGACCGACACCGTGCGCCGGCACATCGAGCGCGACCCGCTTTCCGTCCACCAGCGCGGCTGGATTGGCGACGCCCCGCTGCACTGGGCGAGCCACAACGGCCACGCCGAGATTGTCGAGCTGCTGCTCGCC
>JANOIK010000832.1:0-11234 GCA_031407585.1 Planctomycetota bacterium
GCCAAGAAACGCTCCATGTTTGAGGGGCACTACGGCCCGAGCAGCCACTACCACGAAGGCGACGTGTGGGACGCCGACGCGGTTGGCGCCAGAATTACGGGGCGCCCGTTTCTCGCCACGGCGTCGTTCCCCTGCACGGACATGTCGCTCGCGGGGAAACGCCGCGGGCTCGCTGGCGAGCAGTCCGGGGCGCTGTTCGGCTTCCTCCAGGCGATCGAGCAGCTCGCCGGCCGGCAGCCGCCGATGGTGCTGCTGGAAAACGTGCCGGGGTTTCTCACCTCGCACGGCGGCGCCGACTTCGCCACCGCCATCGACGCGCTCGCCGAGCTCGGCTATTGGCTCGACAGTTTCGTGATTGACGCCCGTTGGTTCGTGCCGCAGAGCCGACCGCGACTGTTCTTGGTGGGCTATCACGATAATCTTGCGGGACCCCCGCTCATTCGCCGCGACCCGCAGGCCGAGCCGCACGATGATCCGTGGCGTCGCGCGATCGAGCGCACTGGCCGAATGCGCCCCGCGCGGCTGCTGGCCGCGATGGACGCAATCGAACCCGCGACGGGTTGGGCGACCGTCGACTGTGGATCGCCGCGCCAGGCGAATTATTCGCTCGCCGATTTTTTGGATGCCGACGACGACCAGGCGTGGTGGGACGACGCGCAAGTCGCCCGCCACGTCGAGATGATCTTCGATCGCCACCGCCGGCAGATCGACGCGCTCGCCGCGGACGTCGCGTCGCCGCCGGTGCTGCTCACCGGCTTCCGCCGCATCCGCGAGGGCCGACAGCGGCTCGAGGTGCGGTTCGACGGCGTCGCCGGCTGCCTGCGCACGCCGCGGGGCGGCAGCGCGAAGCAGATCGTGCTGATGGTCCACCGCGGCGAGCTACGGATGCGGTGGATGAGCCCGCGCGAGTACGCCCGATTGCAGGGGGCGCCCGACTACACGCTGCCAGGAAACGCGATCCAGGGTTACTTCGGCTTTGGCGACGCGGTGTGCGTGCCCGCGATCGCGTGGATCGACCGCCACATGCTCACGCCGGTGTTTGAGGCGCAGGCCCATGCCCCCCGACCAGTTCTCGCCCGCTGAACCGCGCTCCGCTCCGAAGACTCGGCGTCGCGGCTAAACAATTCTCCGCACACCCTGCTCCTGGCTCCCTGCTCCCTGCTTCCCATGCCCGACCAGTTCTCGCCCGCTGAGCGCAGTCGCGTGATGCGCGCCGTGAAGAGTGGCGACACGACGCCCGAGCTGATCGTCCGCCGGCTGGTTCACGCGCTGGGCTATCGCTACCGGCTGCATTGCCGCGAGCTGCCGGGGCAGCCGGACCTTGTGTTCCCGCGCCTCGGCAAGGCGATCCAGGTCCACGGCTGCTTCTGGCACCGGCACGCGTGCGAGGCGGGCCGCTCGACGCCGGCGACGCGGGTGGAGTATTGGAACGCGAAGTTTGCGCGCAACCTCGAGCGCGACCGGAGCAACTTACGCAAGCTTCGCCGGCTTGGGTGGAGCGTGCTGGTCGTGTGGGAATGCCAAGCACGCGCTGCGAAGCGCGCGGCGTTGGAGCGGCGACTCGCGCGGTTTCTTGGCGCCTAACCGTGGCCGATGTGAGTGGCCGTTACGCCTGCGCCGCAGTGAAAATTGCCGTCACGTCGACGCCGAACTCGGCGAGCGTGCGTGAGGTAGCGACCTGTCCCGGCGTGAATAATCCGTGCGTCGCGTATTGCCCCGTCGCCTGATTCAATGCCAGGACAGTCAATTGTTGCTGCGGTTCGCGTAGTTTTCCTTGGCGATATAGACGATATCCGGTTCGCGAATTTTCTCCGGCCGCACCCGAACCCGCAGGCCCATAAAAAGGACGAGCCCGGCATCCTTGCTGCGTACAAAGTCTCGCAGCACCTCAAACAGAAACGCCAGGATAAGTTGATGCGCTTCGGTCGGCACTGCAAGAAATTCCACGCGGCCATCGGTAAACTCGATCAACCGATTGGTCGAGTCGGTGAGCTTCAAATACTCTTCCTCGCTCCACGCGCCCTGACCGGGGTAGAGCGTAGCCAAGCCCCAAACGGGCTCAATGTCGGCGGAAAATGTTGGCGGAACTGTCGCCATCGTGTTTCATCCTGTGCGGGGAATTGCTCAAACAATTCTAACCCACAGCGGCGGTGTTTTCCAAATCGCACCGTTTAGTGCAGCCGGTGCCCCGGTTGGGCGCCTTCGTCGGGCGTGAGCAGGAACGCGACGTCCTTACCGCCGGCGGCGACGACCATGCCTTCGCTGAGGCCGAACTTCATTTGCCGCGGGGCGAGGTTGGCCACGCACACGACCAGGCGGCCGACGAGTTGCTCGGGTTGGTAGTGCGCCTTGATGCCCGCGAAGACCTGCTTGGTCGTGCCGCCGCCAAGGCTTAGGGTGAGCTTCAGCAGCTTGCGGGCCTCGGGAACTTCCTCGGCGGAGACGATGCGCGCCACGCGCAGGTCGACTTTGGCGAAGTCGTCGATGGTGCATTCGGGGGCGAGGGGCTCGGCGGCGAGGGCGTCGCCGGGGTCGTTCCACTTGTCGGCGCCGGGGGCGGGGACGCCCCGGCTCGCTTCGAGAGGAGCGCTGACTTCGGCTTTGCTTTCATCGATCATGGCTTGCAGGTCCTTCTCTTCGACGCGCTGGAGCATGTGTTGGAATTTGCTGACCGGCGTGCCGGCAAGCGGTGTTGCGGCTTGCGCCCAACTCGTAATTGGATCATTTAGCAACTCGCCCGTCTGACGTGCAAGCCGAGGCAATACTGGTGCTAAATAAATAGCCAGTTGCCTGAATAGATTGAGAGTTACGGCACACGATTCCCAAACCCCGAAAACTGATGTGTCGGGAATCGAATTAAAGGCTGCGTCCTCATCCCAGTTTTGTGGTTCAGTTTCGCCAACGCCAAACAACGCGTCCGCGATGGTCTTGGCGCCAGCTTTCTTCATGTAAACCCAAGGCTTGCATTCATCCACAAACCGATTTGCATCATCCGCGAGCGTCATAATTATTCGCATCGCTCGCCCGTAGTCGCAGGCCTCGTAAGCATCCGCGATTTCATCGCCTGCGTTCGCGGCCACCTTAAAGAGGTGCGGTACCTCCAACACGCGAAATCGCTTAGGAAGACGGAAATCGCCTAGAAACTTGGCGGTCCGGCTGGCGAGGTTCACGACCTTACCCACAAGATCCGTATTCACTTTCGCCACGAACTCCGGCAGCGCGAGGTCGAGATCCTCGACGCGGGCCGACAGCTTCGACGCATAGAAGTAGCGCAGGTACATCGGGTCAAGGTAGTTCAGGTACGTGCGTGCCCGGACGAACGTGCCCTTGGACTTCGACATCTTCTCGCCGTCGACGGTGAGAAACCCGTGGATGTGTACCTTCGTCGGCAGACTGTACCCGGCCGTCTTGAGCATGCCGGGCCAGAACAGCGTGTGAAAGTACGTGATATCCTTGCCGAGGAAGTGGTGAATCTCGCAGTCGGGCGACTTCCACCAGTGGGCCAGGTTGCCGTGCTTGCCGCCGGTGCGGTCGACCCACTGCTGCGTGCTAGCGATGTAACCGATCGGCGCGTCGAACCACACGTACCAGAAGTGGCCGGAGACGTCGGAGATTTCGAAGCCGAAATAGGGGGCAGGGCGCGAGACGTCCCAGTCGCGCAGCGGCTCGTGCAGGAAGTCGCTTTCGAGCTTGTTGACGATCTCCGGCTGAAGCGCGTCGCTCGAGGCGGCCCACTCGGCTAGGAAGTCGTGCAACTGCTCCAGCTCGATGAACTGGTGCGGGCACGCCTGGATGACCGGGGTGGCGCCGCTGATCTTGCTCACCGGGTCGATGAGCTCCATCGGACTGTAGTGATGCCCGCAGGCGCTGCAGTTGTCGCCCGGCTGGTCCGTGCTCTTGCACTTGGGGCACGTGCCGCGCACGAACCGGTCGGCGAGAAACGTCTTCGCCTCGGGGTCGTAAAGCTGCTCGATGCGACGCTCGCGCACGAGCCCCGCGCCGCGGATGGCGGCCCAGAATTCGGCGCACAGCCGGCGGTTCTCGTCGCTGTGCGTGCTGCCGTAGTTGTCGAACTCGACCTCGAACTCCGCGAAGTCGGCCTCGTGCGCCGCCTGCATGTCGGCGATCACTGCTTCCTCGCTACGGCCTTCCTGCCGAGCGCGAATCATGATCGCCGTGCCGTGCGTGTCGTCGGCGCACATATAGCGGCAGTCGTGGCCGCGCAGCTTTTGGAACCGCACCCAAATGTCGGTCTGGATGTACTCGACCAGGTGGCCGATGTGGATGTGCCCATTGGCGTAGGGCAGGGCGGAGGTGACGAGCAGTCGACGCGGCATGAAGAAGGAGTCAGGTGTCAGGTGTCAGGTGTCAGGAGTCAGGAGTCAGAAGTCACGGAGGCCATAGCCCCCGGCGCAAGCCGGGGGTTCCACGCGCAGCTGCTAGCTGCCATCAATGCGCGACGGCCATTGTAGCCGTGAACGTCATCCCTCGGGAGGCCGCACACACTGAGGGAAGGCCCGCACAAGACCGCTCCTCGCCGCGAAAAGGTTCGCTAGCACGACCGTCGGCGCGTGAGTGCCCGCAACCTAACGGGCCGCGCGCTCCCATTGCCCTTGTACGAATGCGCCAACTTCAGGACCATACCCGCGCGTTGGGAATGCCCCCGCTTTCCCCTCGTCTGAATTGCACCCGCACGGTCGCGCTGGCTCGACCTTTGGGCGAAGATGGATCTTCGCTCGCGAGCACCATCGCGGTCCTGAACCCAGATCGTCACGACAACACGGATGTTGTCGCGAACGCCGCCTCGACGCCCTCGGCACGACGCCGAACTGTGCGTCGCTCGCGCGAGCGGCTTCGCGTCTTCCCCTGTGCACTGTCGCATACGCGATTTGGGACGCCCGCGCGGTCGAGCCCGCTCGACTGCACCGCTTTGTATGCGTCCACGGAGGGAAGCCATGGCCCGCTCGCGACTGCTCGTCCTCATGCTCCTCGGCTGCGCCGCCGCCACCTCGTTTTTGAGCGCGGCATCGGCCGAGACCGTGCTGCTCGATTTCACGTCGCCGCAGTGCCCGCCCTGTGCCGAGATGGAGCCGGTGCTCCGGCAGCTCGAAGCCGAGGGGACGAAGATCCAGCGCGTCGACGTGTCGCAGGACCAAGAGCTGGCCAAGCGGTTTCGCATCGAAGTGACGCCCACGTACATCGTGCTGATCGATGGTACGGAGTGGGCCCGCGTCGAAGGCGTCACGCCGCACGCCACGATGGTCGAGATGCTCGCGCACTCCGCGAAGTTGGCGGCGAATGCGCAGGCCGCTCCGGCGGCTGCGGAACCAAACGACGCGAGCCCGGCGCCGCAGACGCTCGCCGAGCAGCCGCCGCAGGGCGCGCTCGCGCCGAACAGCGATCCTTTCGCGAGCCGTGCACCTGCACCCGCCACGGCTCCATTGCAAGCGACGACCGCAACGCCCGGCGCCCACCCCGACCACCTCATCGCCGCCACCGTGCGTTTGAGCATCGCCGACCCCAACGGCAAGAGCACCGGCACGGGCGCCATCGTCGCTTCGCAAAACGGCAGCGCCCTGGTGCTCACCTGCGGGCATCTGTTCCGCGAGTCGCAAGGCCGTGGCGCCATCGAGATTTCGATCTTTGAAGCAGGCGCAAGCGGCGCCGAGCTGCGCGGCAAAGTCGCCGGCGAGCTGATCGACTACGACCTCGACCGCGACCTGGCCCTGGTGCGGTTCCGCACCGAATCGCAGGTGGCCGTCACGCCCATCGCCCCGGCAGGCGCCCTGCTCTCGCCGGGCGAGCCGGTCGTCAGCGTCGGCTGCAATCACGGCGACAACCCCACGGCCCGCTCGAGCAACATTACGACAATCAACCGATACGCGGGCCATCCGAACGTCGAGGCGGCCGGCGCCCCGGTCGAGGGCCGCAGCGGCGGGCCGCTGTACAACGCCCAGGGCCAGGTGATCGGCGTGTGCTTCGCCGCGAACCAGCCTGAGGACGAGGGCCTGTATGCCTCGCTCGCGTCGATCCAGTCGAAGCTCGACGAGCTCCAACTCACGTCCGTGTACGCCCCAGTCGATGTGGCGGCCGACGGCGTGACGCTTCGTGGCCAGGAGCCGACCCAACCGCCTTCGACGGCTTTTGCCGATCAATGGCCGCAGGAGTCGCCGGTGCAACCGCCGTCGCCGAATCCGGCGCCGGCAGCTGTTCCCGCGATCACGCTGACGCCCGCGCCGATGGCTGCGACGCCGAACGCCGTCGTCACGCTCCCGCCAGCCGAGCAAGCCGCATTCGAAGAAATCGCCCGCCGCAGCGCACACGCCGAGGTCATCTGCATCATCCGGCCGAAGGACCCCGCGCTCGGCAGCAGCGTGATCAAGCTCAGCGACGTCTCGCCCGCTTTCGTGCACGCTCTCACCGACGCCCAATCGGCTTCGGTCGCTGCCGCACCCGGAGATCCCACGGCGACGCTCGTGCGGTAATCCCAGCGTGCATAACGCGCACGGGCGGAAAATCCTGCACACTCCGCGCACTGCCATTCAGAGGGCCGCCGAGTGACCTACACTTGAGCGAGCTGGCGCTCACGGTTCGCGCCGGCCCTCAGGTTTTGCCGCACGGAGCTCCGCATCGTGACGATCTTTCTCGCCCTGTCGGCGCTCGTGAATATCGCCCTGGGCTACGGGCTGGCTATCTTTCTGGGCCACGCCCGGATGAAGCAGGGCAACCAATCTGAGGAGCTGCCGCACATCGACTCGTATGCCGAGCCGATGCAAGCGGCCATCCCCGAACCGATGGCGCCGCCCGCGCCGGCGCCCGACATGCACGCGCCGCCGACGCCGATGCCTGCCCCGGCTGAAGTCGCGGCAGTCGCGCCGCCAGTTGCGGCAGCGCCGGCTGAACCGGTCGCCGCGGCAGCGGAAGAATCCGCGGAGTTGGAAACCGATGTGCTCGCCGGCATCGAGGAGTTCCGCAACCAGCTCGCGCAGATGAAGGCCCAGCCGGAAGGCACCGAAGCAGCCGCGGCGCCAATGCCTCAGCCCGCGACGGCTGGCGTTTAACGAATCGCCCGTTCCGGGTGGCATGCCTTCGTCCTCGTAGGCATGTCTGGGCGGTGGTTCGCGGAGCATGCCCACGCGGACGAGGGCATGGCACCCCGAGAGCCAGCAGTGGCACACTTTAGCGAGCAAGCTCGAAGATCGCTTCAACCTCCACGGCCATCCCCGCCGGCAACGACGCAGCGCCCACCGCACTCCGGGCCGCGATGCCCTGCTCTTCGCCGAACACGTCGCGCATCAATTCGCTGAACCCATTGATCACGGCCGGATGGTCGGTAAACGCGGGCGTGGCCTGAACCAGGCCAAAGGTCTTCACCAACCGGGCGATTCGATCTAAAGTGCCGCAGTGCTTCCGCAGCGTCGCGATCATGGCGAGCCCCGTTTGGCGAGCGGCTTGAAACCCGGCCGCGACGTCGAGGTCATCCCCCACGCGGCCCTTGATAAGCGTGCCATCGGGCCGCAGCGGTCCGTGCCCCGAAAGGTACAGCAGCCCGCCCGACTCGATCACGGGCCGGTACAACCCCACCGCCTTCGGCGCGGGAGGGAGTTCGAGCTTCAAGGCCTGGAATCGTTCTTCAGCGCTCACGTGAGTTGACCCTCCCCGTTCAGACTTGCGGCCCGTCCAGCTTCGGACTGGTCGCTTAAGCGACCAGTCCGCCCCTCACTCGGGTTTGCCCTTACCGTACACCGCGTCGGGCTCAAACACGCGATTCTCGTCCACCACCCACGCCCCGTCCTCATACCGCTGGAAAAAACAGCTCTCGTACCCCTCGTGGCACGCGGCGCCGCCGGCTTGCTCGACCTGCAGCAGAATCGTATCCGCGTCGCAATCGACAAACGCCGCCCTCACCCGCTGCACATTCCCGCTCTCCTCGCCCTTTTTCCACAGACGCTTCCGGCTCCGGCTGTAGTACACGGCCTCGCCCGTGGCGCTCGTGGCATCCCACGCCGCCTGGTTCATATAGGCGAGCATCAGCAGCCGGCCCGTCGCGGAATCCTGCACCGCCACCGGCAGGAGCGTTTCGGAATCGGCGAATGCGGGGATGTTAGCCACAACGCCAGAATACCCGTTGCCACTTCCGCGTGCCATGCTCTCGTCCGCGTGAGCATGTTCCCTGAACCACCGCCCAGACATGCCTACGCGGACGAAGGCATGCCACCCGGAACTCCGAGACCATGGCACACAAACGCGCCGCGTCCCCGGCACGATCCGCAGCCGCGGCACGACTGCCCCAGCACGCTTGTTTTGCAGAGACCTGCAGCACATGGGCCGCACGTTCCGATTCTCAATACCAGTCGTCGGCGAAGCGCTTGAGTTGAGGCGCACCTGCGCTCGTCCGACGCCGCCGCGGTCGCGTGCGCCCTTCGGCCGATACTCCCTTGCGCCGCGTCAGGAGACGCCCCCGTGTCCAGCCCCGTCACGATCGTGCTGCCCGTGCACAACAGCGAGCGCACGCTCCGTCCGCTCGTTGCGCGAATCCTGGAACTGGCCATCGCCCCGCAGCGCCGGCTCACGCTCGCCATCGTCGACGATGGCTCGACGGACGACACGTTCGAGACCGCGTGCGAACTGGCCCGCGATTTCCCCCAGATCTGCGTGTTCCGTCAGCCCTATCAGGGAGGGCTCGGTCCCGCGCTCGAGGATGTCCGCCGGCAATTGGGCGTCGCGGAAGCCATTGTCCACGACGGCGTCGGCCCCATCGATCTCGGCGAGCTTGCCGCGATGCTCCGCGAAAGCGCCGCCCCGGCGCCGGTGAGCTACGAATCGACGCCGGCCGAGCACCGTGGTTCGCGACGATTCGCCGCGGTCACGGCCCTCAACGCCCGCATGGCGACGGCGCATCGCGCGATCACTTCATTCAAGTGGTTGAAACTCGCAGAACAAGCACGCCCGCGCCGCGTTGCGATCCCATTAACGCACTTCGGTGCGCCCACATTCGGCAGCGACATCCCCCTGCCGTTGGCCTAAATCAAGGCTCCAGTGGTCACGTGCTAGCCGCGCCGCCATCGCTGGCGGACGCGCATTGGACGCGCCTGCGCACCCCATCGCGGCAACCCGCGATGTTCTCTTGAGAATTCTTTTCAGAGAATTCTTTCGCCCCCTTGTCCCCCCCGAAAACGATGCCTACTATACAGGCGCGTGGACATGTGGCGTCTCAAGGCCAGAGAGACTGCTGCAAACTCAGACCAGTGCCGGGCAAGTGTCGCTTGAGATAGGCGGCGGGCACGCGGTCAACATATCGTTGGCTCATCGGGCAATGACCGCCCCGAGCAGACGCACATTCTCTTCTTTATGCCCGTCTCAGAGCTCGCAAGAGCTAACCGTCGGCTTTGACGTTGCGCACTTGCGTGCCGCCTTGGTCGTCGTGACGAGCACATATCTTCAGTCCACGGAACGCAAAAAACGAAAAACACTCGCTGCCTTTGGGCCGCGCGTTGGAGGCCACGCATATGAGCACTGTTGAATACAACATCGATCTGGGCGGTTACCAAACGCCTGCTCCCATAGTTCCCTCGGTGTCGTCCTCGATTTCCTCCAAGTCGATGCATCGCATCGGCCAGGTCCGTCAGGAACAGGGCGTGTCGGTACGCTCGGTTGCCCGCCGGCTCGGCGTTTCGATGCAGGACGTCAGGGCCCAAGAGCACCCCAACGCCGACTTGCGGCTTTCGCAAGTGCACCAGTGGCAGCAGGTGCTCGAAGTGCCGCTCACCGATTTGCTGCTGGACAGCGACGGTCCGCTCTCGGCGCCCGTTAGCCAGCGCGCACGCATGCTGCGAGTGATGAAGACGGCCAAGGCCATCGCCGAAAGCGCTGGCGAAGCGCCAGTCCAGCGCCTCGCCTCGATGCTGATCAGCCAGTTGGTCGAGGTCATGCCAGAACTTCAGGAAGTCTCGGCATGGCACTCAGTCGGCCAGCGTCGCACCCAGGACGAGATGGGCCGCATCGTCGAGCGGACGATCCCCGACAGCTTCTTCGGCGACGGCAGCTTCTGAAGTCTGAATTGAGCAACCAAACCGCGCGCAACAGCCCCCGGCGCAAGCCGGGGGTTTAGCGCCACGGTCCCAGCGCGTTTCCCACTCTGACCTACTGTCGCACCAGCGGCACAATCGCCGCATGCAGAGCAGTCGTTGCCGCAGTGAGGTAATCCCCCGCGGCCAGCTCGAAGGGGCGGCCGTCGCTACCCGTAGCGACGCCGCCTGCTTCTTGCACCAGCAGCACGCCCGCGGCCGAGTCCCACGGGTGAATCTCGTGGGCCCAGTGCCCGTCGAGGCGCCCGCCGGCCACGTAGGCCAGGTTGAGCGCTGCCGAACCCGTGCGGCGAATCGCCTGGCACGCTGGCGCCACGCGCAGGAACGCCTCCAGATCGGCTGACTCGCGAACCAGGTGCGCCGGAAAGCTCACCGCCAGCAGCGACTCGCCCACCTCGGTCGCGGCCGTCGTTGAAATAGCTTCCCCATTCAGCGTGGCCCCCTGCCCCGCCGCGGCGGAAAAACATTCCTCGTGGAGCGGATCGAGCACCACCCCCGCAAGCAGCCGTCGGCGATGGGCGACGGCAATGGACACTCCCCAGCACGGGAATCCATGCACGTAGTTCGTCGTGCCATCCAGCGGGTCGACCACCCAGCAGAATTCGCGGTCGAGTTGCTCGGCCGCAGGCGCCTCCTCGCCAAGTATTCCGTGGTCCGTATAAGCGGCCCCGATCACGGCCCGCACGGCTTTTTCCGAGGCCAAATCGGCGTCGGTCACCAGGTCGTGCAGCCCCTTCTGCCGCGCGGTAAACCGGCCTCGCCACGCCATGAGCTCCTTGGCGCCCGCCCGCGCCGCGGCTTCGGCAACCTTCAGCAAGTCAACGGCGGACGGCGGCATGGCGGCTCCGAATCGGTGGATGGACGGCGCGGTGATACGCGATCTCAAGATGGCCAATTCTCGACGCAAAACCTTGCCGGTTAGGCAGTAGCGACAAGTCGTTCCCGACGGTCGGCCGGCGGCCTGAAAGAATCTTTCCAGGAAGTGGTAAATTCGCTGGACACGCCCTTTGAAACGGGTATTATCAGTGTTGAACAGGCAAGTGAGGTACGAAGGGTTTGTCAGCATAACCAATCGCAAACCGTTCACGGAACGGGCGAAAGGAAAACTGACTCATACTTCTTCATTCCCCACAGACCATTCGGCCT
>JANOIK010000834.1:0-2009 GCA_031407585.1 Planctomycetota bacterium
AAGGACAAACCGCAAATGCCGAGCGTCGGCGTCGCTGTCGACGGCAAGGCGTGGAACATCACGTGGGAAGACCAACACGGCGGCGACTGCCGCACGGTGCACTACAAGGCCATCTTCGACGACAAGGGCCGGATGATGACCATCATCTGCCACAACACGGATCTGGGCGACGGCTGGGAAGAAGAAGGCAGGGATCCCTGGTATTTCACCGAGTTCGCGGAGAAGAAGGCGTACCCGATGGGGATCAACATCATCGTGTACGCGATGACTCATTGAGTATTCCGGAGGGGATTTTACCACAGAGGGCACAGAGAGCACGGAGAGGAAAAAAGGAGAGAAGGTCGGAAGAAAAGTAGAACTCCAATCCTTGGAATCTAAACTTCCTTTTCTCTTCCGTCCTCTGTGATCTCTGTGCCCTCTGTGGTGAATCCGAAAACTAGAACTGGAGCACGCGTGGCCACTGAGCTTGATACTTACGAAGAAGAGCGCCAGCTTGTCGAGCAGATTCGCGATGGGCGCGACCGGATCGTCGCCGAGATCAGTAAGGTGATCATCGGGCAGCGCGACGTCGTCGAGCAGCTCTTGATCACGCTGTTCGCCGGCGGGCACTGCCTGATCACGGGCGCCCCCGGCCTCGCCAAGACGCTGCTCGTGCGCACGATCGCGCGGGTGTTCCACCTGAAGTTCCAGCGCATCCAGTTCACGCCCGACCTGATGCCCGCGGACATCACGGGAACCGAGATTCTCGAGGAATCGAGCGACGGTCATCGGCGGATGCAGTTCGTGAAGGGGCCGATCTTCGCCAACGTGATTCTGGCTGACGAGATCAATCGCACGCCGCCCAAGACGCAGGCCGCGTTGCTCGAGGCCATGCAAGAGCACCAGGTCACGGCCGCCGGCGTGCGCTATCCGCTGGACGAGCCGTTCTTCGTGCTCGCGACGCAGAACCCCATCGAGATGGAAGGCACCTATCCGCTACCCGAGGCCCAGCTCGACCGGTTCATGTTTAACGTCGTGGTCGACTATCTGCCCGAGGAGGACGAGGTCGACGTGGTCACGCAAACCACGTCGCGGCACTCGGCGGAGGTCGCGCCCATTTTCACCGGCGAAGACGTGCTGCGGTTTCACGACATGGTGCGCCGCGTTCCCTGTGCCCGCGAGGTCGTGCGCTACGCGGTGCGGCTCGCGGCCGCGTCGCGTCCCGGGCAGCCCGACACGCCGGACTTTATCAAGCAGTGGGTGAGCTGGGGCGCCGGGCTGCGAGCCGGCCAGTACCTGGTTCTGGGCGCCAAGGCCCGGGCACTACTGCAAGGCCGCTCGCACGTTTCGCCCGACGACATTCGCGCGCTCGCTCACCCCACGCTCCGCCACCGCATTCTGGTGGGCTACAAGGCCGACGCCGAGGGCGTGAGTGTGGACGACGTCGTCGATCGGCTGATCAAACACGTTTCCCCCAGTTGAGCGTCAGATCCGTGTCGACAGTTGCATCATCCGTAGCGAAGTCGCCCGCCGCGCCGTCTGGCGCGGTCAGCTTCATCGATCCGCAGTCTCTCATGCGGATCAAGAATCTGCAGATGCGCGCCCGCGTGATCGTGGAAGGGTTTTACGCCGGCATCCATCGTAGCCCGTATCACGGCTTCTCGGTCGAGTTCAGTGAGTACCGCCAATACACGCCGGGCGACGACCTGCGGTACCTCGACTGGCGGCTGCTCGCGCGGAGTGACCGCTACTACGTGAAGCGGTTCGAGGACGAGACCAACCTGCTGTGTTACATCCTGGCCGACATCAGCAAGTCGATGGCCTACGGATCGGTTGGTTATGACAAGTGCGAATACGCCCGTACGCTCGCGGGGACGCTCGCGTATTTTCTGCATCAGCAGCGCGACCAGGTGGGCCTCATCACGTTCGATGAGGAGATTGTCGACTACCTTCCGCCGCGACATCGGCCCGGGCACTTGCGGCGGGTGATGGCCATGCTGCACGCCGAGCCGCGCGGCGTGGCGACCGAT
>JANOIK010000851.1:0-2021 GCA_031407585.1 Planctomycetota bacterium
ATCGGATGGTGGCGGCCCGCGTGCAGCACGATCGTGATGAGTTGCAAGCCACGGGGCATCCCGAGAAGCTCACCCGCCCTGAGCTCGACGCGAAGTACGCCGAGTTTGAAAAGGCGGCGCGCGAGGGCGTGGCCGATCGGCTGGCGGAGACGGCGGGGAGCATGGGGGCTGTACCATATTACGCGGTGGTGGACCCGGCCGAGATCGACCGGATCGTCGAGGCGGCTTCAGGCCAGGGCGATCCGCTGGCGAACTGGATGCAGCTTGAGCGATTGACGCTCGACGTGCAGTTGGATCGGCGACTCGACGAAACCGCGGCGGCGTGTTGGGCGGTTTTGGGCGATGCGCCGCCGAGTGATGCGGATGCCGCGGGTGATGATGACGAAGAAGAGAGCGCTAGTCCGCAAGCGGCGGATCCTGAGATGATGGCGCGGGCGATGCGCGGCGAGGCGTTTGACGCGCTCTATCGGGGGCGGGCGTTTTCAATTGTCACCTACCTGGCCGCGCGGCGCGATGCCAAGCCCGAGCTGGTCGATCGGCTCTTGGCGTTCATCGACGCCGGCATTGCTCAGGATGGCGATGGCGCGAACGTCTGGCGAGCCGCGAAGCACGACTTGCTCATCGCACTCGATCGGCCCGAGGATCTCGAGCGTGAGCTGCGGCAGTGGATCGCCGAGGGCGGCCCCGTGTCCCCCTGGCGGGCGTCGCTGGGGCGGCTGCTCGCCGAGCGCGGCAAGCTGGTCGAGGCGATCGGCGTGTACGAAGCGATTCGCGCGAACGACACGCTTCCGCCAGCCGACCTGGCGGCGCTTGCGCAGTGGTATCTCGCCGTCGATCGGCGAGACGACTACGAGCGCGCCACGGTCGAAGCCTACATGAATGTCGATGAATGGACGTTGCGGCAGATGATCAACGTCCAATTGCAGCCCTGGCAGAACGCGAGCGCCGCGCTGCCGACGGAGCTCGACCAGCGCGTGCTGTTGGTGTTCCAGGCGCTGTTCCGCAAGGCGAACTCGCCGGGCGACTATGTCTGGCTGCTCAACCAGTTCTACGGCGCGTGTCGCGACTTCCGGTTGCTGCGCATGGTTCCCGACTCGGTAATCGGCCGCTCGCCGCAGCAGGTGTATTCATTCTTGGAGTCGCTCGACGGCTCGCTGCTGCGAGAAGTGCGGGACGAGGCCGTCGCCGACGAGATTCTCAAGCGAGCCGAGGAGCTGAAGGCCGGCGAGTTGTCGGCGCTGGACCGCCGCGCGCTCGACCTGCTCATCGCCATGATCGAGCGTCGCGCCTCCGAAGTACCGAACCAACCGGGACCGCACGCCGAGGCGGCCGTCGCGGCGCTCCAGCGGGCGTTCCGCAACGAGTGGGCCCGCGGCGAGCGCCTGCAAATGGCGCGGCTGCTGACGAATCTCGGCCGGATTACGGCGCCGGCGCTCGCCGCCGAGCAAGTCCGCGAGCTGCGCGAACTGCAACGCCAGGTCGACGCTGGGTCGCTCGAACGCTTGCAGATCACCGGCTGGCTCGCACGAGCGCTGTTCGACTCACACGACCGGCCCGATGAGGCGGTCGCCGTGCTGGCAAGTGAAGTCGGCGAGTTTCATCGATCGAGCGAAGGCGCGTGGTCGATGGATGCGACCGAGCCGCTGGGCACATACATCGAACTGCTGGAGCGCACGCGCCAGTATGCCGAGGCCGAGTCGCAGCTCAAACGGCTGGGCGAGAAGCCCGCGTCCGCGGACATGGAGCACTGGTTCACCGAGCGGCTCGACCAGGTGTATCTCGCGGCGCTCGACGGCGACGGGCAGACGTCGCTCGGCAGCGGCGAGGAACTCTATCGCAACCTGCTCCAGCACATCGTCGAGGGCTTCGATACGGACGATCAGGAGCATCGCTACCAGCTTGTCGTCAAGGCGCTCGACCTATTCTATCGAGCCAACCAGAAGCCGGCGCTCGCGACCATGGCCAAGCTCGACCTACGGCGCTTCGCCATGCGGACGCTCCCGGGCGTGCTGGAGCGGCAG
>JANOIK010000862.1:0-2015 GCA_031407585.1 Planctomycetota bacterium
CCAGGAACGCGGCGGCATACCCGCCTGGACCGCCTCCGAGCACCACCACTTGTGAATGCATGCCAAATCCAAAGGGGTTGTAGGAAACCCGTGAGCCGCCAAGTCGGGGCGCTGAACCGTCGTAAACCCCTTAGTTTACCGCTCGCCGGGGTTCCCACAATGGGCCGCGGGGGGCCCCGGTGGACGTCATATTTGTTCCGGCTCCCTCCCCTCGGCGGAGAGGGCTGGGGAGGGGGGACGAAGCGGGTACACAGTTCGCGTATGAATGGAAGCGCGTGTACCCGCGGCATCACCCCCTCCACGTGGAGGGGGAGGGGACGGAGGGTCGTTGGGGTTTACTTCCCCGCAAGAAGATGCTGCAGGGCCGCCTCAAGTTCGGGATGCCGAAAGCGGAATCCCACACCCTCGAGCGCCCGCGGCGAAACCCGCGTGCTGGAAAGCAGCAACGCGTCGGCCATTTCGCCGAACGCCAGCCGGGCGGCAAACGCCGGCATGGGAAAGATCGTCGGCCGACCGAGAACCCGGCCGAGGGTTTTGGCGAACTCCGCATTGGTCGCGGGGTTCGGCGCTGTGAGATTCACCGGCCCGCTGACCGACGGGGTGACGACCAGAAACCGCAGCGCCTCGACGACGTCGTCGAGCGCAATCCAGCTCATGAACTGCCGGCCGCTGCCGACCTTGCCGCCGACGCACAGTTTGAACGGCGTGAGCATCTTGGCCAGTGCCCCGCCCTGGGGGCTGAGGATGACGCCGATGCGCGCGTTCACGACGCGCACGCCCGCGTCGCGCGCCGGCTGACACGCGGCTTCCCACTCGCGGCACACTTCCGCCAGAAAATCATCGCCCGGCGGCGATGACTCAGTCATGATGTTTTCGCCGCGGTTGCCGTAGTAGCCGATGGCGCTCGCGCACACGAGCGCTCGCGGCTTGTCGGTCGCGCGGGCGAAGGCCTCGGCAATCAGCTGCGTGCCTTTCACGCGGCTGTCGCGGAGCTCGCGCTTGAAGGCGTCGGTCCACCGTCGGCCCGCGATGTTCTCGCCGGCGAGGTGCACCACCGCGGCAGCGCCTTCGAGCTTGGCCGCGTCGATTTCGCCCTTCTCAGCGTTCCAGTACATTTCGCGAGCCGCATCGCGCGGCGGTCGGCGCGTGCCGCGGATCACCGTGGCGCCGGCTTGCTCGAGTGCCGCGCACAGGGGCGTGCCGACGAGGCCGGTGGCGCCGGTGACGATCACGCGCTCGCCTGTCAGAGATTCAGACATGTGGGGACTCGGGTGACGGGGCAATCGGGCTTTCAATCAACCGCGAACGCGGCCCGGCGATTAACCACAATACCGCCGGGGCGAGGACGGCGCCGTAGACCGCGGCGGCGGTGAGCAACGCGGGCGTCGACCAGCCTGGGGCGATTGCGTGCAAATCTGACGCCGCGGAGTACGCCGCGGGCGTCGCCAGGGCGCCGACCAGCGCCGCCACCAGCGGCCGCACGCGGCTGGGGGACCCGCACACACCCTGCGCCAGCACGGCCGCGTTGAGCCACAACGCCGTGATCCACAGCGGGGCGAACGGCGTCCCGCGCATCGCTTCGTGCGGCAGGTACGCCCCCGCGGCGATGGCCCCCGACTCCAGCAGCGTGCCGACGACGCCCACGACCAGCACGGGCCGAAGCTGCCGCACGGGGTCGGCGAGCGAGTAGGCGTGGGCGATCAGAATGACGGCCACCAGCCCCGGCCCGGCCAGCGGCTGTCCGTGGGCAGCGCCGAGCACGCACGCCGTCCATCCCGCCGCGGCGGCGATGATGCGAAGGGCTGCCATGGCTACTTGCGCTTTTCGCGAAGCTCGCGGCTGTAGCGCTCCATCAGCCGCCGCTCGTTCCACGACAGGCTGTCCATGCCATGCTCCTGAATCTTCTTCAGAATCGCGTCGGCCTTGGAATTAAGTCCGTCCTCCGGCTCGGCCTCGGGCTCGTCCGGCGTATGCACTCGCAGTCCCTGTCTCGACTGCCGCACCCGCAGCGAGGC
>JANOIK010000924.1:0-2586 GCA_031407585.1 Planctomycetota bacterium
AACTACCTCGCGTTCGACAGCGCCTATCATGGCGACACGCTTGGCAGCACGGCGGTCGGCGGCATCGCGCGGTTTCATTCGATCTTCGAGCCGCTACTGTTCGACGTCGTGCGGCTGCCCGCGCCCGATCGCCGCCATGGCGATGCATCGCTGCACCTCGCGCGGCTCGAAGAGGCGCTCGCTGTGCATCACGAGCAGCTTGCCGCGCTCGTGATCGAGCCGCTTGTGCAAGGCGCCGCGGGGCTCATCATGCAGCCGCCCGGTTACCTACGCGGCGTCCGTGAACTCGCGACCAAGTACGACGTGCTGCTCATCGCCGACGAGATCGTCACCGGCTTCGGCCGCACGGGCCGGATGTTCGCGTGCGAGCACGAAGGCGTGGCGCCCGACCTCATGTGCCTCGGCAAGAGCCTCACCGCCGGCTACCTGCCGATGGCGGCGACGCTCGCCACCGGCCGCGTGTACGACGCCTTTCTCGGCGACTATGTCGCGGGCCGGCACTTCCAGCATGGCCACACGTTTGGCGGCAATCCGCTGGCCGCGGCTGCGGCGCTCGCGTCGCTGGACCTGCTGGCCGAGGAGCGCATCATCGAGGAGGCGTTGCCGCGCAAGGCGTCGCGACTCGCCGCGGCGCTGGCGCCGCTCAAGAAGTACCCGCACGTTGGCGACGTGCGGCAGTTGGGTCTCATGGCCGGCGTCGAGCTCGTCGCCAATAGCGACACACGAGTCCCATTTCCCGCCCATGAACGCCGCGGCTACCACACTTGCCGCCACGCAACGGCCAACGGCGTGTGGCTGCGCCCGCTCGGCGACGTTGCCGTCGTCATGCCGCCGCTGGCAATCGCCGATGCGGAAATCGACCTGCTCGGAGAGGTGCTCGCCCGAAGCATCGACGCGGTGTGTGGCGCCGGCGAAGCACAGCCGATCGCAGCCGCGACTACGCCTGGTGAGACGAAGCTTAGTAAGTCCGCTGCGGCAGCCGCTTCTTGAACACTCCGCTCGCCTCACCGGGACGCCGCGGCAGTTCCTGGCCCACCGGCTGCGCGGGAAAATCCTCAGGCCGCGCGTTCGGGCCCATCGACACAGTGCGAGATTGCCGCTGCCATCCCATGAGCGACAGGAACTCGTCGAGCGCGATCGTCTCGACGCCCAGGTCATCCGCCTCGGCGCTCAGCTCGTTCCAGCTCGTGCGCAACTCGCCTGAGAGTTTGTTGTCTTGAGGAAGCTCGCCCAGAACGAGGTAGCGCGTGCTCACATTGAGATTGCCCGACTTCAAGCCGGCCTCATCCGGAGAGGCGTCCACCGATCCCCCGCCCGCGGCGATGATCGACTTGAGCCGTTCCAGATCGCTGACGTTGTCGCCGTCGATGTCGACGAATCCGGCTATGCCAATGCCCACCTGCCGCCCGCGATCCCACACCTGGCTGAACACGCGGTCGCCGCGCATCAGTGGCTTGACGTCCTCGAACTTGGTAATCTTCGCCTCGGCCAAATGCGGGCCGAGAATCTTCGTCACCTCGATGCTGCCCTTCTGCTCCGCCGCCGCGGCGTCTTCCAGGCCGGCTTCGGCCACGGCGAACGTCACCTGCGGACGCAGTCCGTCGGCTGATCCCAAGTCGATGTACACAGTCTCGTAGCGCTGGTTCACGCCGGTGATCCGGCCGTCGGCAGGCTGCGCGAACTGGTCAGGGTTAGGCACGCCCAGCCGCAGGCGATCGATCGAAGTCTCGAGCTTCGCGATCTGGTTCTTGAATTGAGCCGCCTCGGCGTCCAGCTTCGCCATCGCGTCGTCGTGCTCGGCCCGCAGCTCGTCCATCTGCTTCTGGATGGCGTCCTTCTCGGTGTTGATGCGAGCGTAGTCCTCTTCAAATTTCTGGTGCTCGCCTGCGGCGTCCGCGCGAACCTCTTCCATTTGTGTTTGGAACTGCTTGACCTGCTCTTCTTTCTGCGCCTCGACGGCGAGCAGCCGGTCCTTCAGGGTCTTCACTTCTTCGGTCGCCGTCGCGGCGTTGAGCACCAGCTTGCGATTCTCTTCGTAGATATTGCCCAGCACCGTGCGGTACTGGCGACTCTCGGCGGGAATGTTCTGGCCCCATTTGGCCATGTCCGCTTCAAACGATTCGCGGACGGCATCAATTGGTTGGGCGTCATCGAAGCCCGTGATCTCCTTCAATGCCGTGGCAACGGCTTGTGCCTCCGCTTCACCCTTTCGCGCCGTGGTGCTCGCGGCTTCGGCGGCAACGGCGCGGGCCAACTGCGTCTTCCGCGCGTTGTTCACGAGCAGCAGCCCCACGCCGAATCCCAGGGAGAGAATCACCAGGATGATGATGGCGGCCTGCAGACCTTGATTCTCTCGTGTTGCCATGCGGCGTCCTCAATCGAAATGGCGCTGAGTGCTGACTGCTGAGTGGGCGATCGTGGAAGGTGACTGGCTGGAAGAGTAATGAAGGGCCAAAGTGCGACGCGCTTCCGCGCGGCGCCCTACGGCGGTAGAATCGCCCTAAGTCGAGCATAAATGGGGCATTACGGCGTGTCAACGATTTCCACCATCGCGGCCACGGGGCCAATTCGCCCGCAACGGGCGCG
>JANOIK010000933.1:0-2819 GCA_031407585.1 Planctomycetota bacterium
CGCTGGCAACCAGCGCCTTGCCCTCGGCGATCTGCTCCAGGTTCCACAGCGAGCGGTCCTGGTCATCGAGCAAGATGATCTCGCCGGTGGGCGAAGTGCGCGCCGTGCGACGCGATTCCTGCAGCAGCATGAGCGCCAGGAGGCCCGCGACCTCGGGCTCCGGCAGCAACTCGACCAGCAGCCGCCCGAGCCGGATGGCCTCGGCGGACAGATCCGGCCGCGTGAGCGACTCGCCGGACGACGCGGCGTAGCCTTCGTTGAACACCAGGTAGATGACCTGCAGCACGGCGTCGATGCGGTCGGGCAGGTCGTCGCGTGACGGCACTTGAAAGGGGATGCCAGCGCTCTTGATCTTGGACTTCGCGCGGACGATGCGCTGGGCGAGCGTCGGCGGCGCCGCGAGGAAGGCGCTCGCGATCGCTTCGGTGGTGAGACCGCACACCTCGCGGAGCGTGAGCGCGACCTGCGCCTCGGGGCTGATCGCCGGGTGGCAGCAGGTGAAGATCAGCCGCAGGCGGTCGTCTTCGACGCCTTCGTCGAGTTCGTCGCGGAGGTTGGTGGACGTCGCATTCTCACGGCGGTCGAGTCGCTCCGCGAGCTCGCCCAGCGAGGCGTCGAACCTCGCGCGGCGGCGCATCGCGTCGATCGCCTTGAACCGCCCCGCCGAGACCAACCACGCCCGCGGGTTGGCGGGCACGCCGTCGCGGGGCCACTGGACCCCGGACTAGGCGAAGGCGTCGTTCATCGCTTCCTCAGCGAGGTCGAAGTCGCCCAGCAGCCGGATGAGCGTCGCGAACACGCGGCGCGACTCCGCGCGGTAGACGGCGTCGACCGCGGCACGTGCTTCGGCGTCCGTTGTCCCGCTCATGGCGACGCACCTTTCGTTACGAATGTCTCGTCATCGGTCATCAGCGTTGAAGAGGGAGCAGTGAGCAGGGAGGAAGACCTTGCGTTCCGACGGGGTTCTTGGCGCCGCGGGGGCGGACAGAATCTTTTGTTTTCTTGGACAGAATCGGCTCGTTTCAGCTGCCCAAGGCTGGTTTTCTCGGGGTTTCTATGCGGCGGGCGTTCCGGCAATTGTCCGCTTTGGGCCTCATACTGTCCGCTTTGGGCGGCATTGTGTCCGCAGGAGCGCGCAGCCCTGGGCGGACGGGTTTCTAAAGGACCTCGAGTTGCCAAGTATCTGTGTACTAGTGTACACAATGGTGGCTCGTTTGTCAAGGGGTGGGAGTGGGGCCGCGGAGGATCGCGGATTGGGCGGATTTATGCGGATTCAAAAAAATGTTTAGCCGCGACGCGGAGGTCCTCCGTAGCGGAGCGCGGTGGCGGGTTTGCGCGAACGCGCTCCGCTGCGCCTGCGGACAGGCTTCGCGTCGCGGCTAAACGCCGATTTCCCATCCGCGTTTATCTGCCCAATCCGCGTTCATCCGCGGGCCATTCCGGATGTTTTGGGCGTGGGCGCTCTAGTTTTCTTCGATCCGCACGCCCGGCACATCCGCGCCGTTTTGGTGCAGGATGAACTTTTCGATTTTGCCGTCGGCGCCGGTGACGAACGAGATTTGAGCGTCCACGGCTTTGAGGAAGAATTCGGTCGGGGATTCGGCGAAGATCGGGTTCTTCGATTGGCCCGTGGCCTGCAGCATGAGTTGGCCGTTCTCGAGCGTGACCGTGATGGCGAAGGTCGGCGCGAGCTGGTAGACGCCGACATAGCTTTCGAGCACGGCGGCATCCACGGCGACTTCATTGCGAAGCTCGATCGGCTTGACCTCCATGCCGAGTATGGCTTGGAGTATCTTTTCGCCGAGCGGCGTTGTGAGATCGGTGGCCGTGTTGCAGAGCACCACCACGGCCTTGCGTTGCGGCGGGTGGGCGCCAACGAAGGAGCTGTAGCCGCCGGTCTGGCCGTTGTGCCAAATCGAAACGCCGTCGGCCGCGTACATCCAGTTCAAGGCGACGCCTGGATCGCCGACGCGTTTTTCCCAGGCGAAGCGAATCGTGCGGCCTGGGGGTTGATCGTCTTCGGTCAAAGCGGCGGCAAAAAACTTGAGCATATCGTCGGCGCTCGATCGGATGGCTCCGGCGCCGACCAGGGCGTCGCCGTCCCAGTTGTGATCGGGGACGAGACCGCCGGCGTACGGCGGGGCGAGCCGCGCGGCTTGCTCGGGCGTGAGCTTGATGCGCGAGTCGTGCATCTGAAGGGGATCGGCGATTCGCTCGATGAACAGCTCTTCGTAGGTCTTGCCGGCGCGGCGGGCCAACAGGGCGCCCAACAGGCCGGCCCCGTAGTTGGAGTACTCAAACGTGCCGGGGGCGCGGGCGAGCTTGTAACTTCTGAGGAAGCCATACATTAGCTCGTGCGTGTAATCGGCGTAGGGATTCGTCGGATCCTTGGACGGCATGTTGTCAGGAAGACGAGGCAGGCCGGAGAAATGCGTGGCGAGGTGCAGCAGCGTGATGGGCTGATCCTCGGCGAACTTCGGCGCCGTCACGTCGTCGGGGAGCAGCTCGGCAATCGGCTGGTCGAGCTTAACGAGGCCGCGCTCGACCATGTCGGCCAGCAGCGTGCCAGTGAGGGCCTTGGTGACAGAGCCAATTTCGTAGATCGTGTCACCGTCGGGTTTCTGACCGCTGCCGCGAGTAATTTCGCCGTAGGCGTGGATTTCGCGCTCGTCGCCGTCGATGACGCCGACGACGCAGCCGACGATCCAATTGTCGTCGACGAGCGGCCGCACGAGTGGATCGATCTTGGCGGCATGGTCCGCAAAGCACGGCGAGGCGAGTAGCGCGGCGATTGTCAGGAGTCGCGAGATTTTGGCGAA
>JANOIK010000953.1:0-1537 GCA_031407585.1 Planctomycetota bacterium
ACCTGCGCCAGCGGCGAGTCGCGCCGGCTGACGCTCTGCACCGGCACGCCGGCGAGATACGACTGCGGTCGCGTGACGAACCCCACGATCACGCCCCCGATGAGCGCCGCGGCAATGATCGGCGGCGCGTAGCGGCGCGCGGCCGAGGGTTGCGTGAGCTTCGCATTCGACTGCATGAGCCGGCTGAGCTCGCCGGCCGACTGGCTTCGAGTATCGGCCGACGCGATCCAATCGGCGAGCGACCAATGCTCGGCGCCTTCGCCCCAGCCGTCTTGCGCCGCCTCGCCGGCCAGTCGCCGCAGTTCGGCCATCAAATCGCCGGGTCCCTGGTACCGCTGCTCCATCTTCTTCGAAAGCATGCGGTGGATCACGCGAGCCAGGCCGCTGGGCATGTCGTCGCGTACGTTCTCCAGCGGCCGCGGCTGCGAGTTGAGGTGCTGCACGGCGATCGCCAGGGCCGTGCCGCCCACGTAAGGCGGAGCGCCCGCAAGCAGGTGGTAGCACGTTACGCCGAGCGAGTAGATGTCGCTGCGCGAGTCGACGCCGCGACCCTCGATCTGCTCGGGGCTCATGTACAGCGGCGTGCCCATCGTCACGCCCACTTCGGTGAGCGTCTTCGCATCGATGCTCTCGACGCGAGCCAGTCCGAAGTCGGCGACCTTCACCTCGCCGGAGTGGCCCAGCATGATATTTTCCGGCTTGATGTCGCGATGGACGATGCCCGTCTCGGTCGCCTTGCAGAGCGCGGCGACGACCTGCCGGAGAATATCGAGCACGACGCGCGGCTGGAGCGCGGACTCGCGCTTCAGCACCTCGCCCAGATTCTTGCCGCGAATGTACTCCTGGGCGATGAAGTGGACGCCGTCGGCGAATCCCACTTCGTAGATCTGCACGATGTTGGCGTGAACGAGCGCCGCGGCGGCCCGCGCTTCCTGCAAAAACCGGTCAACGTACGCCCCGTCACGCGCGAGCGTCGGCTGCAAAACCTTCAGCGCGACCGGCCGCCCGAGCGATCGCTGCTCGGCGAGATACACTTCGGCCATGCCGCCGGCGCCCAGGCGACGCAAAATGCGGTAATCGCCCAGCTCCCGCCCCGTAAGATCGAGTTGATCGTCTGGCATGGGAAGTGTTTAGGGAAGGAACGGATTAACCACCAAGGCACGAAGACACCAAGGGGGAGAAGATTTTTTACCGCGAATCACGCGAATCTTCGCGAATCAGGATAGCCAATTGATTCCTACTCTTTCCTGATTCGCGAAGATTCGCGTGATTCGCGGTTATCAATTCTTCTGTATTTAGTTTCTTGGTGTCTTTGTGCCTTGGTCGTTGGTCTTATCGTCGCAGCGCGGTCAGCACAGCTTTGGTCGCCTCGGACTTATTCAGCACATAGAAGTGAATCCCTGGAACTTGCGACGCCATCAGCTCGCCGGCTTGTTGGGTTGCGAATTCTACGCCCGCCTCGAATTGCCCGTCCGCGTCGTCGTTGTATTTCTCGAGCGCCGCCAAAAACGGCGCCGGTAGTTTCGCTCCGCACAGC
>JANOIK010000975.1:0-4459 GCA_031407585.1 Planctomycetota bacterium
ATGCCGCGGAAGGAATCGAAATCGTCACTCCTGCGTTGTACCTCGGCGGCCAGTGACTTCGCGCCCTATGCATCGCCCGTCGCCTTAGGGCGACGGCCGATCCGACCGCGGATGCACGCGCGCCAGCGCCACCCGCCCGTCCTCGTACAGCGAAATGTAGTGAGCCGAATCCGGCCCGTCCACCACGAAAAGATTTCCGCCAAAGTACATCCCCTCTCCGAATTTCGCCAACAACGGCGCGCGCGGCTGATCCACGCCCTGGAAGCACGGAACGCTCGCTCCGTTTGGCGTCCGCGTCACGTCGTACACCGCGGACTTCCCGTCGGGAGGGAACGCCACCTTGAAGAATTCGGCCGCCAAGTCCGCGACCTCGCCGTGGATCACCAGCGCCGCGCGCGTCGCCGGCGGCGCGTCATTTCTTTTTCCGAGATACGCCACGCTCCCCGTCGGCGTCACCTGGACCCACTCGATTTCGTCGAACTCGGTCGGCGTCTCCTGTTCGCCCACCACCAGCACGGTTGGCTTGCCAGTCTCCTGGACGCCGTAGACGAGCCGGCCATCCGGCATGAACTGCGGCGCCGTGATCATCGTCCCGGTGCGGACCGCCTTCCCGTCGAACATCACCGTCGTCCCGTCGTCGTCCCACGGCGCCGCGGCGCAGTGCTGCGAATCCGGACTGAAAACAAAATTGTCCATAAACTCGTGCGGCTCGAACACGACCGGCTCCGCCGTGCCCACCACGTGGATCGCCTCGCCCTCGTCCGTGTCGCAGCTCAGCGCCACGCGCTTTCCGTCCGCCGACACCTCAAGGATGTACGCATCGCCCGGAACCCGCGCCACGGCGGCCCCATCGCGCCACAGCGTCGAGCCGTCCGCCGTCACCTCCACCCACAGGAGCGCTCCGTCTGGCGTGTAGCGCATCGTGTTCGTGCCGATGCTGGCGAGTCTCGGCGAAGGCGGCTTTCCTTGCACGTAAACCTTGGTTCCCTCCGTCCCTTCGTAGCTAAACGCCCACTGCGAACCGTCGGGGCTAAACTCCACGTCCGCGACGCCGTCGAGCAGATACATCATCCGCTCCTCATCCACCGTCGCGTTCACGCCCGGCGCCCGCCGCAGCACCGGCTCGACCGGGGCGCCGTCGACATACACCGTGTCCTCCAAATACCATCCCGCGGTCGCGTCGCGGTGCGGCTGCGTCACCGCGCACGCCCAGTGCGCGCCGTCTTCGCTCAATCGCACCGCGCTGACCGACCGCCAACCGACGTCGGTCCGCTCCGTCGGTTCGCCCACCGGAAACTCCTCGCCGTCGTAAACCATGGACCACTGCGGCGACCGCTTCGCGGCGTAGAGGATGTGCCCCCCCTTCAAGCTCCGAATGAGCGTGCCGATCTCGTCGTAGTCGATGCTGGCCACGCCATCGACCACCACGCGCACGCCCGCATCGTCTTTAGCCACATAGTTGGAGTTCTGGAGCACGCCGTTCGCCACGTAGTACCAGTGCATGCCATCGAGCGTCACCTCCAGATTGAGCGGCCCGGTCGCCGGGTCCGGCAGCCGTCCCAGCGGCGTCATGTCTGTCACCGTCTGCGCCTCGCCCTCCAGTCCTCCGAGCAGCGAGAACTCGTCCCGGTCGTGCTCGCCGCCCCGTTCGCTCACCGCGAGCTTGCGATCGTCGTTTCCTTCCGACCGCCGCGTTCTGGGACGAAACGGCTTGGTGACTTTCATGCCGTCGAGCCACTGGTTTTCGATTCCGACAATCGTCCAGACCGCCTCGTGCGCATTGTGCTTCGGATCCCAGTAGCCGCGCAGAATTCCCACGGTGCAATTGTCGTCGGAATTCTTGAAAGCTCCGAACGCCACAGGCGTGCCAAGCGACTTCCCCACCATCACCGCCCAAGTCCAATCCGGCGCCCGCTCGGGAATTACGACAACTCCTTCGTCCGGCGGCATGGGCGCTTCACCCGCATCGAGCCACTCGCCCGACGAAGCGTCCCACGTGTACATCATCCGCTTCGCCGCCGACGCCGAATGGAAGAACGCGAGCACTTGCCGCCCGACAGGGTTCTCGCTCGACGACATGTTCGCCAAGATGACCGACCCATCGGCCTCGGCCGTGACCCTCAGCTCGTACAGCTTCGCATCGGCCTGCCACGTCGCGGCTTTCTCCTTGGCCTTAGCCAGATAGGGCGCGAAGTCCGTGAGTTCGTCAGTAGGCGGAGCAGCCTGTGCGAATGTGGCTTGGGCAAGTACGCCGCATAGCCCAATCAATGCCAAGCAAACCCGTCGCGAGCGCATGGACTCCTCCAAACAACAGGACGCAGCATTCTCGACAGTGCGGCAATATAGCCTACTCGCCGCCTCCGCTCAAAAACGTTGCCGAGTTTCTCCGAAATTCGGACCAAACGAGTCGCCATTCTGGTGACGCTTGGCAGGTACGTTGCACTGCTTCGGCGCGAGCCATCCGAAATCCCCCTCCCTCGTAGGGAGGGGCTAGGGGAGGGATTCCCGACGCCGCAAACCCTGCAACGCTTTATCTCGACGCGACCCATCCTCCTTGAAAAATGCCCCGTCCCACTTGACGCTGCACCAAGTTGTCACTACTATACACACGTACCTAACGGCGTCACCCAGCGCAAGGCCCAAGCCTTGCGACCCCAAGCGAGCCGTGGCCGCCTCTCGCACTGTGAGAAGCGCCCACGGCTCGTTTTTTTGTGCCGCCGCGTGCCTCAACTCGGCCAGCCTTTGCAACGAGCCGGACAAACCACGGTGGTCGCGAAGCGAAAGTTCCAAAACTCCCGCCATTATGGAGCCATGCCGTCCCATGAGATCCAACAATTCACGACACAAGCCCAAGCTCGCCGCGTCAAAATTATGGGATTTTGAACGCAAAAGCGGGGCCCCCCAGTGGAGCGTGCAAAATTCGTCCGGCCCACGGCCCGTTCCCGACATCGCGTTGGCCCCCTACAATGCAAGGTTCCAATGACGCTACAACTTCCCATCGTTGGCTCCGCCGAACCCACGCCCGCTCCGGGCGTGCCCGCGAAGCCGCGCTCGGACGGCTCCAAGGGCACCTACTGCTTCATCAGCCTCGGCTGCCCGAAGAACCTCGTCGACAGCGAGCGGATGCTCGGCATGCTCCAGCTCGATGGCTACCAGATGGTCCGCGAGCCCGAGGGCGCCGACTTTGCCATCGTCAACACGTGCGGCTTCATCGAGGCCGCCCGGCAGGAATCGTTCGCGTCGATCGACGAGATGCTTGCCCTGAAGCGCACCGGAAAACTCCGCGGCGTCATCGTCTCGGGGTGTTTGGCCGAGCGGCAGAAGGAATCGCTGCTCGTGGAACGGCCCGACATCGACCACCTCATCGGCGTGTTCGGCCGCGAGGAAGTCACCAAGGTCGCCGACCGGCTGCTGGGCGGGCTCACCGAGCAACGCACGGTGTTCAAGCCGGCGCCCACGCATCCGCTCCCCGACACCGCGCGGCTCCGCATCACGCCGCGGCACTTCGCGTTTCTCAAAATCAGCGAAGGCTGCGACCGGCTCTGCACGTTCTGTGCGATCCCCAAGATGCGCGGCAAGCACGCGACCAAGCCGATCGAAGAAGTGATCGCCGAGGCCCGCGAGTTGGTCGCCGACGGCGTGCGCGAGCTCGTGATCGTCGCCCAGGACACGACCTACTACGGCCTCGACCTCTACGGCGAGACGCGGCTGGTTGAGTTGCTCGGCGAGTTGGAGAAAGTCGAAGGGCTCGACTGGATCCGGCTCATGTACCTGTACCCGATGTACTTCAACGACCAGCTCATCGAGACGATCGCCTCCAGCGAGCGGATCGTGCCGTATCTCGACATGCCGCTGCAGCATATCAACGACACGATGCTCCGCCGCATGCAGCGGCGCGTGAGCCGCAGCGAGACCGAGCTGCTGCTGCGCAAGCTGCGGTCGCGGATTCCGAATCTCGTGATGCGCACGACGTTCATCGCCGGCTTTCCCGGCGAGACGGATGAGCAGTTCGCGGAGCTGGTCGATTTCGCGGCCGCGCAGAAGTTCGAGCGGCTTGGCGTCTTCACGTATTCGTTCGAGCCCGACACGCCCGCGGCGCGGCTGCCCGATCATCTGCCCGAGGAGGTGAAGCTCCAGCGGCAGGCCCGCCTCATGGGCGTGCAGCAGGACATCGCGTTCGCGTGGAACGCCCGCCAGATCGGCCGGCAGCTCGACGTGCTGATCGACGGCCCGCTCGCCGGCGAGCGCGACGTGTGGCTCGGCCGCTCCTACGCCGACGCCCCCGACGTCGACGGCGTGGTCTACGTCAGCGGCGAGAACTTGCGCGTCGGTGCGATCGTCCCCTGTGAAATCGTCGGCTCGAGCGAATACGACCTGGTCGCCGCCGCCGTTGGCGACCCGAAGTATGATTAGTGGGGGTTGTGTGGGTCAAGCTTCGTTGCTCAACGTGCCCAATCAG
>JANOIK010000986.1:0-2717 GCA_031407585.1 Planctomycetota bacterium
GACGACGCCCCAGTGGCCGATCATGCACGCGGTGACGTACGGCGTGTCGCGCGACCAGATGATGGCCCGCCACAAGAGCAACCACATTCAGGTGGCGTACGCCAACAGCGCGGAAGAGGCTGACGCCGCGTGCCTCGCCAAAGCGGCGATGGCTGAGGCTCTCGGGCTCGAAACGGCCCTGTGCGGTACGCGCAAGGGCGGGGCTAAATGGTAACCATCACTCAGCCAACTCGCTAGCACTATGCCTCACAACCCTCGCTTCCACGAACTCGTTGCCGACGCCAAGACGCGCATTCGCGAAGTCTCGGTCGATGAAGCGCTACGCGAGCAGCAGCAAGGTGCCGTTCTCATCGACGTGCGCGAGGCCGAGGACTCGGCAAAGAGTCGCGCGGCGGGCGCCCTACCCCTCTCCAAAGGCGTCCTCGAGCTCAAGATTGAAGAGCACGTGCCCGACGTGAACGCGCCGATCCTTTGCTACTGTGGCGGTGGCAGCCGCTCGGCCCTGGCCGCCGAAAACCTCCAGCGGATGGGCTACACGAACGTAGCCTCGGTCGCCGGCGGCTTCCGCGCGTGGCAGCAGGCGGGATTGCCCGTCGAGTAGTGCGACGCCAGAGCGGCAAGGACCGCGGTTTCACGGCCTGAAAAACGGCCTTTGCGGAACGCGCAAGGGCGGGGCGAGTTGGTAACCGCAAGCGTGGCGCGCGAACTTTCTGTGCACCGACTCGATCCTTTCGACGTCAGCTCGGGGTGACTCACACTCGGCCGCGAGTTAAAATTGCAAGCATGAACGCTGAACCGCTGCTCGAACGAATTGCCAAGGTGTTCGCCGAGCATCGTTTTGAAGCGATCATGGTCGGCAATGCAGCGGCGGCGTTACGTGGGGCGCCGGTCACGACGCTCGACGTCGATTTCATGTTCCGCAAAACGCCGACGAATCTCAAGAAGCTTAAAGCGGTTGCCGCGAGCTTTGAGGCGAGCATTTTTACGCCCTACTATCCCGTGTCACAGCTTTACCGGGTGGTCAACGACGATCAGGGATTGCAGCTTGATTTTATGGTGCGGCTCGACGGCATTCGCTCGTTCGAGTCGCTGAAATCCCGCGCCAGCAGCGTCGCCTTCGGGCCGTACGAGTTGATCGTTGCAAGCCTGGCCGACGTGATTCAAAGCAAGCGCGCCGCAGGCCGCCCTCGCGACCAAGCCGTGCTGGAAGTCTTAGAAAAGACGCTTACCCGTGAAGAAAAAGAAAGCCCCGAAAACTAAGAAGCGCCGCTCCGCTCTGGAGCGGGAGACCGACCGCGCGCTCATCGAGCAAATCGACCGCTTGCAGAAGCTACCGATGAACAAGCGGACGCACTTCCTGCGCGTGCGACATCCCGGCGGCGGGTCGCACCTCTAAGCCGCTAAACGCGCGCCGTCTCGGGATGCACGTCCATCAGCAGCCGCTCGAGCTCGGCGCCGTCGTTATCCGGCTCGTCGGTCGGCGGCACCAAATCGCTGAATCCGGCCGTGAGCGACACATCGTTCGCGAGCGCGAACTTCAGCAAATCGCGCCGCGAGATGAGCCCCGTCACCCGGTCGCCCGACATCACCGGCAGCCGGCGAATGCCGTACAGGGCGAACATGTGGGCGACATGCCCCAGCGGGTCGAGCTCGTCCACCGTGTACACCGTGCGCGACATGTGATCGCGAACGCACGCGCTCTTCAGCGCGGGGTCGAAGAGCACGTCGAACAGCGCGAGCTCCGAGATGACTCCGACGAGTTGCCCGTCGTCGTCCACCACCGGCACGCCGCTCCAGCTCAGCTTCACGAGCAACTCGATGACGTCCTCGAGATGCGAGTCCGGGGACACGGTCGTGGGATTGGCCGTCATGATGTGGCGGGCAACGTACATGGCTCTTCAGGTCTCCGTCTTAGTTGTGTACGGTTTTTGGTGCGGCGAGGGGGAGATGGACGCCGGCCGGGTCAGGTCGAACTTGGCGCCGCACTCGTAGTACAGCTCGCCCAATCGGCGACAGCGGGTCGTCCGTAACTGAAGCGGTTTCTTGCCCGGCAGGAGCAGCGTGATTTTCTTGCAGGGCAGCAGATTGATCGGCGAGTAGAAGCCGATTCCCAATCGCGAAAGGTCCTTCAGATACACGGCATGCGTGGCGCCGTTCGCGAGCAGGATGCCGATCGAGCGGATCGCGGCGCGCGCGAACCGCCGTCGCGTGTTGCACACGACGCGATCCGCCGGACGGTCGCGCACGTACCGGTCCCAGCTCACTGGCAGCCGGGTGCGGGACGCGAGTGACGCCCAGTGGCGCTTTATCGCTTCCTCATCATCGACGTCCAGCATGCCACCATCTCGTGATCGAAGTGGGAATCCACATTGCGCTCCAGAAACTCGAGCGCCTGCGGAACGCTCATCGGGGTGCGATACGGCCGGGCGCTGGTCACCGCGTCGAACACGTCGACCACCGCCAGCATGCGAGCCCAGGGGTGAATCTCGTCCCCCACCATGCCCACCGGGTACCCCTTGCCGTCCAGTCGTTCATGGTGCGAGTACACCATCATGAGCTGGCCTTCGCTCATGTCCGACCGCTCGCACAGGTCTTCGTAGCCGCGCTGCGGGTGAATGCGGATCAGATTCCAATCGGCGTCGGAGAGCTGCCCCGTCTTGTTCAGCACGGCCGTGGGAATGAACCGCTTGCCGATGTCGTGCAGCAGCGCCCCGACC
>JANOIK010001015.1:0-2784 GCA_031407585.1 Planctomycetota bacterium
CAGGAATAGACCTCCGGGGGGGATGGCCTCGTCCGCGTGGCCATGTCCGTCGGCGATTCACATGGCCACGCGGACGAGGCCATGCCACGCATACAACCGCTTGCGGTTTAGCCGGCCCGAGGCTTCTTCGCCAGCACAAAGTGCTCGCGCGGCCGCAGCATCGAGGTCACGCGGAAGCCGAACTTGTCGCCAATCTTCACCGCCTCGCCCTCGGCAACGCGCTGCCCGCCGATGACCATCTCCAAGAGCTGATCGCAACCCTTCTCGAACTTGATGATCGCCCCCGGCACCAGCTCGACGATTTCCTGAACCGTTTCCTTCTTCGTCGCCAGGTGCACGCTCACGGGGATGCGGACCTTCAGCAGGCTGCGTGAGTAGTGCGGCAGGTTCGTAAACGTGACCGGCTTGCCGTCGCTCGTGCGAGAAGAGTTCGCGGAATCCGATGCTCCCTCGGCGACAGCGGCGACTTCAGCGGCACCCGCGCCGGCATCGGCCACGGCCGCGCCTTCGACGTCGTCAGCGTTCGTAGGATTCGGTTCACTCATCGAAAATCGAGCCCGCCAGTACGGCGCCAGCACGGGCGCGCACACGCCCCGCGCCGACACACGCCAGTGCTACCGTCATTATCGGCGGTGCAACCGGCAAACTTTGCCACTTTTGCCGTTGGTCGCTAGCAGACCAATTGGGCAACTAAGACGCACCGCAGCGACCTGCCGGCCCGAGCAATCTCGAAATTCGCCCCGAGAAGACGGTTGCGGGCGCCCCCAAAAATCTCGTTTTCCCCGTAATTTCGAGGGGGAAACCACTATCGCGTCACCTCGCCCAGAACACCCCCCGGACCTCTGGCACGGGGGTTGCGATTTGTCCTGCCTGCGAACGATTTCTAATCGTCACCGCTTCCCGCACACTTCTGGACCCACAGGTTATTTTTAGGAGGGTTGGTGTCATGAGAGTCTTCTTCAACACACTCGCGAGCCTCGGCATTGCCTGGGCTTGCTGCGCTTCTTCCCATGCCCAGGACGTCGGCGCTGCCGTGGGCGGCGACGCCGGCGCGGCCGTCGGTGATGCCGGCGCGGCGGTTGGCGGCGCAGCAGACGCCGGAGCCGGCTTCGCCGCGGGCGGAGCGAATGCTGGCAGCGACACCGCGACGGGCGCTGATGTCGGCGCGGGCGTTCAAGGCGATGCCGGCGCGAATACCGGGACCGGCGTGAACACAGGCGCCGATGCGAGCGCCGAAGTCGGAGCAGGCGCCACCGAAGGCGAGGGCTTCGGCTCGAACGCGGGCGCCAACGTCGGCGCCACCACGGGCGAAGGCTTTGGCACGAACGCCAACGCCGGTGCAACGACCGGTGAAGGCTTCGGCACGAATGCCAACGCCGGTGCGACGACCGGGGAAGGCTTTGGCTCGAATGCCGTCGGTGCGGCCGCCGGAGTCAATACGGGAGTCAACGCGGCAGGCGCTAACGCCAACCTCGGCGTGAACGGCGCTGCTGCCGGTAACGCCGCGGGCTTCGGAGCCAATGCGAACGTCGGCGCTGGTGGAGTCGGCGCCAACGCCAACATGGGAGCCAACGCTGGCAACCGTGGCGGCGACCAGTGGCGCTTCCGTCAGCACAACGGCGAGTGGTGGTACTACACCCCGCAGAACACGTGGATGTATCACCGCGGCGGTAATTGGTCGGCGTTTGATGCCACAACCTACACCTATCCGCAAGGATGGAATAACGGCGGATACGGCAACCGTGGCTACGGCAACGCCTACCGCGGCAACGGCTACCGCAGCGGTTTCCAAGGCCAACGGCAGTACGACCAGTACGGCCGGCCCTACACCAGCGGCGGCTATCGCTACGGCGCCGGCTACCGCGGAAACGTCAACGGCAACGGCTACTACAACAACGGCTACGGTAATGGTTACGGCAACGGCTACGGGAACGCGGGCGCCTATGTCGACCCGGGTTACCGTGCCGGCGCCAATGCCGGAGCGGCCATCGGCGGAGCGATCGGCGGCAACAGCCAAGGCGCCAACATCGGCGCCGCGATTGGCGGAGCCCTCGGTTCCGGCCAGTAGCACGTAGCTCAGAGAGTCAGACCTTTGCGTGCGGGGCGGGCCGTCTGGAGACGGCCCGCCCCTTTTTTGTTGGCCGGCCGAACCCCGTTTAAGTTTCCGCGTCGCTCCCCGTATAATCGAGGCATGAGCACTGTCGCCGAATCGGCCCCGACGTTTGAACTGCAACCCTACAAGTCGCTCGACAACGCCGAGCTGCAGCGGCGCATCGACGCCGTGCGCCGCGAGCTGGGCCCCCGGCTGCTCATCCTCGGCCATCACTACCAACAGGACGAAGTGATCGCCCTGGCCGACCTCACGGGCGACAGCTACCAACTGAGCCAGATGGCGGCCTCGAGCGCCGACTGCCGCGCCATCGCGTTTTGCGGCGTGCACTTCATGGCCGAGACGGCCGACATCCTGGCGAACCGGCCGGACAAGCTGGCCGAGCGCGCCGGCGAGCGCGTGACCGTCGTGCTCCCCGATCTCGCCGCGGGCTGCTCGATGGCCGACATGGCGGGAATCCGGCAGATCGAGGACGCCTTGGAGCAGCTCGGCGAGGTCATCGACACCAGCGACATCACGCCGGTCACCTACATCAACTCGGCCGCCAGCCTCAAGGCATTCGTCGGCCGCAACGGCGGCATCGTGTGCACGTCGAGCAACGCGAAGGCGGCGCTGGACTGGGCGTTCGCTCGCACCAGCCGCGTGATGTTCTTCCCCGATCAGCACCTGGGCCG
>JANOIK010001026.1:0-13160 GCA_031407585.1 Planctomycetota bacterium
AGGAATCACCGACGTCCTCTTCGGCGACCGAGCCCCCACCGGCAAACTCTCCTTCACGTGGCCGAAGTCCGTGGACCAACACCCCATCAACCACGGCGACGCCGACTACGACCCCCAATTCGAATTCGGCTACGGCCTAACCTACGGCAACTGATCCCCCTCCCTCGGAGGGAGGGGCTAGGGGCGGGATTCCCGCCGCTACGTTATCTCCAAGCGCGCGGACTGTAGTAGTTGGGAATCGAGGTTAGTCTTGTAATTCAACGGCTCCGCCGTCGGCGCGGTTGCCGATGTCTCGGTGAGCGCGCCAGTCGATTTCATACGCCATCGTGCGGACGCTGCCGTCGCAGAAGGAGGCGTTCCAGCCGCTGGGGTGAGCGGATCCGAACCGGCTGTCGGGGTCGACAACGTCGGTCACCCAGTCGGGAGTCGGCGAGCATTCGGCAATCTCGTCGCCCGCGAGTCGGCCGGTCTTTCGGTAGTTGTCGTTGTTGAAGCCGGTGCACCAGGTTTCGTTATCTCCCAGCTGGCGTCCTGTGACGTAAGCGTCGGTCGGGATGTACCGTTCCCCGATGAGGTAGGTGTTGGACAGCCCGTCGGCGACCTGGGACGCGGACACGACGCTGCGTTCGAACGAAATGCCCGTGAGCGTGTCGATCCTCGCCGGCGTCGCGAGCGTGAATCGGGATTGTTCGCTGCCCCAAGCACGCATGGCCGTCCAGCTTCTCGCGTCTTCGTAGCTGCCGGGGCCTTTTCCCAGGTCGAAGAAAGGCCACTCGCAGTAAACGTGTCCCGCGTTGACGGCATAGTCGCTTCGGCCCGCCGCGTTAGGAGTTATGGAATTGTAAAAACCGACGTTCCCGCCTTCATTAGCGACGAGCGGGAAGGTCGTGGATTCGCGCCGGCTAGGGCAGTTCACGATGTGGAGCGGCGACTGGATGAGCTGCGCGGCGCCGACGCGCTGGACGCGGGTGAGCTCGTTGGGCAGGCCGTCCCCGGGCAAGTCATGCAGGCCAGGGCTTTGCTCGCAGTACGCGAGGATGTTGTAGATCCACCCGCCCGGTTGATCCTTTCCGAAACCACGATCGGGGTCGCCAACCCAGTACCAGCCCCATCCGCCGGAAGGAAAATGTCCCTGGGCGTCGAGATGGTGCAGAGCGGAGAGCGACATCTGCTTGAGGTTGTTTTTGCAATGCGCCTGGCGGGCGGCTTCGCGAGCCGACTCGACGGCCGGCAGCAGAATGGCGATGAGGCTGCCGAGGATCGCGCAGGCGACCAGCAGTTCAATCAACGTGAAACCATATCGCCGGTGAGTGGCCATGGCTGTCTCGTTGAACGGGGGCGCGATTTACAGCGTTCGTCCGTGCCGCTAAGAACCGAGCGAGCGTTCTAAGATGTCTTTGCTGTGGTGGATCAGGAGAGATGAGATTGACGCGGTCCGCTGATTTTTGCCGCTGCGAAGCCCTCAGATTTATTCTTTCGCCGCGTTCTCCTCATCGGCAAAGGGCATGTCGTAGCGGCTCGACAAGTACTTGAAGACGAGATTCCGGTCCGAGTCGGACAGAGCCGAATCGTAGATGATGACTTCGTAAATGCTACCCAGGAAATAGGCCTCCCACCAGGGTTCGGCATGCGCACCGAGGTACTTTCTGGCGAGTTGCTTCATGGGCCGCGGCGCCGTGGACGCCGCCTGGCTCACTCCGTTGAGGAAGAGCTCGGCGCGGTTGCTCTGGACATCGTAACTGTAGGCGGCGGCGCTGATTTCGAGCGGTTTGACGGACCTGGTCAGCGTTTCGCTGGCATACACCGGATTACCGCTGTCGTCCTTCGCCCACACGCGGGATTTCACTCGGCGATCGGGCATGAGCGAAAACTCGAGTGACGGGGTGAGCGGTCCGAACTTCAGCAGCATGCCGCCGTGAAACTCGGTGGCGAAGTTCACCGCGCCCGGAGCGAAGACGACGAACGCCGTGAACTCGTTGCCCGTGGCCATGGGGCTGGTCGCGAGGTAGGTGGTCCAGCCGTCGAACTGCACCGCCGGCCGGCCGTGCGCATCGCGAATCCACTTGGGACAGCGGCGCTCGTCGAACTGCCAGGCGTCGTCAGGAAACTGATTGTCGCCGGTCAAAATGTCGGGCCAGGTCGTGACCGGGGCGCCTTCTTTCAACTCCTGCATCACATCGGCGGCGTACCACAGCGACAACTCCTTGGCGACGGGGAGTCGAGGTAAGTCTTGGGACGAGGGCGCCGGCAACAGGCGGCGTATGAACTTGGCGCTATCCGCGAGGATTTTTCGCCCCTCGTCTCTGGCAGCGTCGAATTGAATGGCCTCATCTTTTTGGGCGTGAATGAGCTCGGCGCCCGAGGCGCCGCCGCGACGAGGCCGTGCGACCACGTCGCCCTCGAAGACGTGCACCTCCGAGGCTCCTTGGTCGTTGACTGTGACGCCGAACTCGGTTCCCAGATCAACGACCTCGGCCGTTGGCGTGAGGATGGTGTAGCCCCGACCTGATTTCGGGACGACCGCGGCGATTCGGCCCGCATCGAGGGTTGCTGAATTTGCTGAAGCGACGACGAAGTCGGACGGGCCCTCGATGACGACTTTGGCGCCCATGTCGAAGGTTAGCTGCACCAGCCCCTTGTTGAGGCGCAAGCGATCGCCCAGGGCGAGTGCATCGCCGAACTTGAGCGGAGTGACGCCTTCGGGCCATTCGCAGTTGACCACGCCCGTCACCCGGGCGGCGCCGGAGGAGGCGCGGGCCGTGGCGCCGCTCTCGGCATTCTGGCGAGCGAGTTGCGCGGGGGAATCCGGCCGTTCGGAAAGGGCGTGGAGTCGTTCCAGCTCCGAAAGCGTCGCCAGGTATTGCCAGCCCAAGAGGGCCAAGAGCAGCGAGGCCGCGGCGCCGACGAGCATCCCGTGTCGATTTACCAAGCGTGTGCTCGCCACGACGCGATTCACGGAGCTGATCGCGATTGAATGGGGGCGCGTTTCGTCGACGCGACCAGGTGGACCGTCGGGCGTCCCAACGTTGCCGGTGGCCCCGTGCGGCGCCACAGCCGCGAGAATGGACAACTCTTGCCTCAAGGCGGCAGCTTCATCGCCGGCTTTGATCGCGTCGGCAAGGTACGAGTCGTCGCACAGGAATCGAACTACTGCCTGCCGAAGCTCGCTGTCGGCGCGCAGCAACTGGTTCAACTCGTCCCGCTGGGCGTCGGTTGCATCGCCGTCGACGACTTTGAGCAACAGCGATTTGGCGTTCTGCTCGTGTTGAGGGTCAAGAGTCATTGCTTAGGTACTCATTTTCGCGCTGGTTCAGACGGCGCCGGCGCGAAGCAAGGCGTCGACGCACGTTTCCAGCTTCTTGCGAATCCTGAGGATACGACTCTTGATGGAATCTTCCGTTCGGCCGCTGCGACCGCAAATCTGCTTGATGGACAAATCGTCGCCGTAACGGAGCCACAGCAACGTTCGGCTATGGGCCGGTAGTTTTTCGAGGCATTTTTGCAGTGCGGCGTGCCGGTCGCTCGGCCCGGCGACTTCGGCGGCCGCGGCGTCCAGGATCAGCTCTGCGACGTCGTCGGAAAACACGTGTCGATCTCGCTGGAAATCGCGGATGAATGCGAGGATTTCGTATCGAGCGATGGCGAGCGCCCAGGGCAAGAACTCGGCGTCATGACGGAATTCCTGGGCCTTCTTCCAGAGGACGACGTTCGTCTTCTGCAGCACGTCGGCGGCGTTCGCGCGGTTACCGATCGCCGCCGCGATGAATGCCCGCAGACGCCCTTGAGCGTCGATCAGGCGCTGGACGAACCGATCCAAGTCCTCGGGCGACTCTCTGCGTGTTTCGGGCTCCGTCATAGGGTCGATCTGCGGGTGTTCCTCAACGGCGGCCGGCGACGCGACGATCCGCGGAGATCGAGCATCAGTGCTCCGTGCGCGCACTCTCATCTGAATACCATCTCCGCGAGAACGAGACGCGTGTCGAAAAAATTTCAAGCGTGGCGGCATGGGGTCGGCCGGGACCCCTGCAGCATATCGTCGGCAGTGCGTGCGTGCATTTCTTTTGGCTGAAAGGACTTGCGCGACCTCGCCGAAAAAAGCGCGACACCAAAGCCGCTTCTCGCGGAGAAACAATACCGGGAGACCGCGGCGTCTCCCCCAGCAGGCTCATCACACGAGGCGTTGCCATGACGATGCTACCAATCCGGTTGTTGAAATACACCTTGAGCGGCCTGTTGCTCGTCGGTTGCTTGGTGGGGCCCCGCAGTTCCCGCGCCGTTGACAACGTGTGGACGCGCGGCGCCGGGTCGTTCGATTGGAACGTCGCCAACAATTGGAGCGCCGCGGGCGTGCCTCAGGCCGTTCCGTTTGAAGAGGAAGCGGTCATCGAGAACGGCGACACGGTGTTCATCGCCAATGCCGTCCCTGACGCTGCTGGAATTATTTTGGCCCGGACGGCGGCGACGACGGGTCGGCTCGAAGTTCGCGCCGGCGGAAGCATTAATGCCATCGACTCGACCGGAACGCCTGTGGGCGCGGTTCAGGTTGGCGTCGCGGGAGTTGGGCGCCTTGATGTGCTTCCGGGAGGAAGCTTGACGGGGCAGTCGCTGACAGTCAGTCCATTGAGCACGCTGAACGTCGGAGGCACGGGCGCAGCGTCGACGCTAACGGTGACCGGCGCCATGGCGCTGAACGGCGTCTCGCGAGTCATTGGCTCGACCAGCGCGGTGACGGCCGGGAGCGTGAGCTTCGGCGGCGCCAGTACGCATACCGCGGAGCTGCGCGCGGCCACTCACTCGCCGATTCGCACCGGCGGGGCCGCGACGCTCGATGGAGCGTTCAAGGCGGCGCTCGGCCCTGGCTTTACGCCGACGGTTGGCACGACGTGGAACCTCGTTGACGCGGCCGGCATCTCGGGGAACTTTAGCAGCGTCGATCTTTCCGCGTTCACGCTGGGACCGGGGCAGGCGGTGCGGCTGGCTCGCGCGACCGGCGGGACGAATGGGCAGTTGCTCCAACTGCAGTACCGCAATGTCCTCACGCTCAACGTCGATTGGACGACGCGCGCGGTCTCGATCTCCAGCCCCAGCGGACAGTCGATTGCAATCGACAGCTACTCGATCCTCTCGACCAGCGGGGCGCTCAGCGTAGCCCAGTGGAACAGCCTGCAGGACCAGGGCACGTCAGGCTGGGCCGAATCGACGCCCACGACGACGGCCCTGAACGAGCTGAACTTCAACGTTGGCGGATCGCTGAACATCACCAGCGTACCGCGAGCGCTCGGGACGCCGTTTTTGCCGATCATCGGGCCGCTCGGTCAATCGCCCGAGGACCTGGTCTTTGAGTACAGCGGGCCCAACAACGAAATCGTGCAGGGCATTGTGAACTACACCGGCAATCGCATCCTCAATAATTTGCTGCTGACAATCGATCCCGCCACGGGGCAAGGGCAGCTCAAGAACAGCACCACGAACCCGCTGTCGTTCGACGGCTACTCGATTTTTTCGAACTCGGCCGTCTTGCGACCGGCAAATGGCAATTGGTCGAGTCTCGCCGATCAAGGCCTCAGCCCTTGGCAGGAATCGACGCCGACGACCGGCGCGTTGAGCGAACTGCGAACCAGCGGCTACACCACCCTCGCCCCGGGCGCGTCCTTCAATCTCGGTGGTCTGTTTACGCCGGGCGGCACGCGCGACGTGCAGCTCGAATTCTCCATGCAGGGAGATCCTCTCAATCAGTTTCGCATCGGAACGGTGATCTACGGTTCGATCGCGAACGCCGACTTCAACGGCAATGGGCGCGTCGACGGCAACGACCTCTTAACGTGGCAGCGCGGTCTCGGCATTTCCTCCGGAGCAACACTTGGCCAGGGCGATGCGAACTCTGACGGGCGCGTCGACGGGGCAGACCTGGCCATTTGGCGGAGCCAATTCGGGACCGGCGGCAGCGCCGTCGCGACCGCGGCGCCGGTTCCCGAGCCGGCGACCGCGATCCTCGCGCTCACGCTCCTGGGGCTGGGGGCAGGCAAGGGTCGATTTGCGAAGCGGTAACGATGGAATGTCCGCACGTCGGGCGAACAGAGCGAAGGGTGCAGATTATGACCATCAGCAAACCAGTACACACTGATCCACGATCGTTGCATCGGCCGGCGTTCACGCTAGTCGAGCTGCTCGTGGTGATCGCCATCATTGGCGTACTGGTCGCCCTTCTGCTGCCCGCCATCCAGGCGGCCCGCGAGGCGGCGCGGCGCACGCAATGCACCAACAACCTGCGGCAACTGTCACTGGCATGCCTCACTCACCACGATGTGCACGGTCACTTCCCCAGCGGAGGGTGGGGCTGGTACTGGGTCGGCGATCCCGACCGCGGATTCGGGGCCCAACAGCCCGGCGGCTGGGCCTACAACTTGCTCCCCTTTTTCGAGCAACAGGCGCTCCACGACTTGGGGAAGGACGGCGCCAAGAACACGGCGACCCGCGATCAGCGCCTGGGCGCCGCGACGGTGGTTCAGCAGCCACTGGCGATGATCACGTGCCCGTCGCGGCGGCCTTCCGAAGGCACCTTCCCGCTTGGCAACAGTGCGACGGGGTCTTTTGGGCTCGTCAACGCCATCACGCCGACCGTCGCGGGGCGAAGCGACTACGCGATCAACGCGGGGCATGTCTACAACGAATTCACTGCCGGCCCGGATAGTTACACGCAAGCCGACCAGTGGACGGCCAACCGTGCTTGGCGGAGCGAGCAGACCGAGGAAATCGCGGGACAGAACGTTTTCTCGGGCGTCTCGTACGAGCGCAGCACCGTCAACCTGAAGGACGCGAGCGACGGCGCCACGAGCACCTACCTGATCGGTGAGAAGCACATCCACTACGACGCCTATCTCACGGGTACGGATTTCGGCGACAACGAAACGTGGTGCACCGGCTTCAACAACGACAACTACCGCGTAACCGGTCGCCGGGAAGGGGCGACGATCGCGGAAGCGCAACCGATTTCCGATGCGACCAGAAATCCTGAGCAGGGGCGCGTCCTGCGGTTCGGATCGGCGCATTCGTCCGGCGTGAATATGTCGCTATGCGACGCCAGCGTGCGGACGATTTCGTTCGACATTGATTGGCAGGTGCATCGGGATTTAGGCAATCGGGAGGACGGCAATCCTGCCACGTTACCGTGAGCCGGCACATAGACAAATCAGAGAGCCGAGGCGAGTTGTTTACGACCTTTCGTTTTTCTTTTCACTGTTGAGGAGCGATCCAATGATGAAGCGCAAGTGGGGAATACTCGCTTTGGCAATTGCCTTGGCGATGCAAATGCCGGCGGCGGCAGTCCAGGTTCCGATTGGGAACAACTCGTTCGAGTTGCCCGACGTCGGAGGCTTTCAAGACAACAACGGCATCGCCGCGGGAACCGCGCTGCCGAACATGGGCAACACGTGGTACTACCTGGGGGGCTTCAGCGCGAACGGGTCGCCGGTGGGCGTCGAGCAGACGTCCGCCAACGGCAATCAGCCGAACGGCGACCTCACTCAGAACGGTTACGTCAACGTCGGCGCGGCCATGGGAAGCGCCAATGCCATCGTGATCGCTCCGCTGACGAAGTACACGCTCACGGTCGGCGTGTCGGGCCGCACTAACGGGTTCAACTCCACCAGCGGCGCGGCGATCGCGCTCGCGTCCATTCCGTCGGGCGTTGCCGGCGACACGGGACTTGCGAACTCGGGCAATTGGCTCGCGTCCAGCGCGATTCCGTTCTCGTCGCTCGTGCCGCACGGCTTCAACGACTATCAGGCCACGTTCACCACGGGGGTGTCGGGCGGCGCGATTGGCCAGCAACTGGCGGTTGTCCTGCAATCGGCGAACAACCAGGGGTTCAACAACCCAATTGCGTTCGACAACGTGCGATTGGATGCGACGCCCGTTCCCGAGCCGGCGACCTGGTCGCTGGCGGCACTGGCCGGGCTGATTGTCCGTCGCCTGCGGCGGTCGCGGTAGCGGACGACGCACGAGGAATTTGCAGTGAGTTCACGACAGCATGGAGTGGCCCGACCTCGCGTCGGGCCGCTCCGGCTGGTTACGGCGAGGCGTGGAATGCGAGGTTCGGCGGTGAAACATTCGTTCCAATCTGACGCTCTGGCGATCGCACTGGCGTGCGCTCTCGGCTTCGTGGCCGCGAAGCCGGCGGCCGCGCAGTCGTTTGACGATTGGGCGCCCACCCCGCCGATGGGCTGGAACAGTTGGGATTCGTTTGGATCCTCGGTCGTTGAGTCCGAGGTGCGAGCCAACGCCGACTACATGGCTGACAACCTACTCCAATTCGGCTGGGATCATGTCGTCGTCGACATTCGCTGGTACGTCGGCAACGAATTCAACAATTCCTACAACCAGAGCAACCCCAGCTTCAACTACGACGCCAACGGTCGGTTGCTCCCCGCGATGAATCGATTTCCGTCGGCTAACGGCGGCGCGAGCGGCAACGTGGGCTTCAAGCCGTTGGCCGACTATGTGCATGGCCAGGGATTGAAGTTTGGCATTCACCTGATGCGCGGAATCAACCAGCAGGCGTGGAACGCCAACCTCCCCATCGCCAACTCCCCCTTCCGGACGGGCGACATCGTTCGCAACGTCTGGACCAACGGCAACACCGATACGGGAGCAACGTGGTTGCACGACAACTACGGGATGGACAAGACGCCGGCCGCGCAGGCGTACTACGACTCGCTGTTTCAACTCTACGCGTCGTGGGGCGTCGACTATGTGAAGATCGACGACATGCTTCGTGATTTCGCTCACCCCAACGATTCGTACTATGCCGACGAAATCGAGATGGTCCGCGAGGCCATCGACAAATCGGGCCGGCCAATGGTGCTGAGCTTGTCGCCGGGGGCGGCGCCATTGGCGCGGGCCAACCACCTGGCCGCGAACGCCAACATGTGGCGCATCACGGACGATCTGTGGGACAACTGGGGCCACGTGTACGACATGTTCGCTCGCGCGAACGAGTGGACCCCGTATCGCGGCGACGGGCGCTGGCCGGACAACGACATGCTGCCGCTGGGCCGCATCGGCATTCGCGCCCACGTGGGCGGCGACCGCATGTCGAACCTGACTCAGGCCCAGCAGCGCACGCTCATGTCGTTGTGGACCATCTCGCGATCGCCGCTGATGTTCGGCGGGCACTTGCCGAGCAACGACGCCTTCACGTTGTCTCTGATCACGAATCCCGAAGTGATCGCCGTCGACCAGCAAAGCACGGGCAACCGCCAGGTCTTCCGCACAAACGACAAGGTGGCCTGGACGGCCGACGCCCCGGGTGGGGGCAGATATCTCGCCGTCTTCAATCTCAACAACGCACCGGGGCAGAGCTTCGACGCCCTGCTCTCGCAGGCGAGCTTCGTCAGCGGGCTGATCACCCCGAACACCCCGGGCCGCTCGACTCCGATCAACGTAAACATCGCGGGCAAGGACCGACTATTCCTCTTGGTGGACGACGGCGACGGCCCCGGCGGAATCACGGACAACTTTAACTACGACTGGGCCGATTGGGCGAACATGCAGCTTCACGGCCCCGGCGGGCAAACGATGTCGCTCACCGATCTCACTTGGCGCAACGCGACGAGCGGTTGGCAAGGACCGCGCGTCGATCTGAACAACGAAGGCTCGGGACCGCTGCGGATCAACGGAACCACCTACGCCGACGGCATCGGGACGCATGCCGTGTCGATCATCGAGTATGAGATCCCTGACGGCATGACGTCGCTCACCGGACTGGCGGGCCTGGATGACGGCGGCGCGAATCAGCCGAACGCCACGTCATCCGTCCGATTCGCCGTGACGGCCTTGGCCGGCGAGCCTGGGCAGGAAGTTGTCAGCGTGGCGCTAGCTGACTTGGGTCTGACCGGCTCGGCGACCGTGCGCGATCTTTGGTCGCGGACAAACGTGGGCCGAGTTGAAGGCGTTTTTACCGCCAGTCTGGGCGCCCACGCGTCGGGGCTTTACCTGTTGACGCCGGTTCCGACGCTCACGGCGGATTTCACCAACGATGGCGCCGTCGACGGCGACGACCTTCTCGTGTGGCAACGAAACAGCGGAATCGCCGCCGGGGCCGCTCAAAACCAGGGCGACGCCGACGGTGATGGCGCCGTGGATTCAGACGACTTGCAGGCGTGGCGAACTCAGTTCGGCGGCACGTGGCCGCCGCAGATCGTTCCCGAACCTCCGTCGGTTGCGTTGGCCGCGCTCGGCGTCGCCCTGTTTGGTTTTGCCCGGCCTGCACTCGTTCCCATGACCCGTCGTTGCGAGGAAGTCCTCGGCGCATCCCATCCATGATTTACGCATGTAGCCCTCACGTGAAAGGTGATTGACATGACTCTTCGCCATCTTCTTGCCGCGTTCTGCTGTTTCGCAGCTCTCATGGAAACGGCCTACGCCGTGAACGTGAACATTCCGAACTTCTCGTTTGAAAGTCCCGACGTCGGCGGCTTTCAGGATAACAACGGCCTCGCGGCGGGCGCACCGCTGCCCAACATGACCAACGCCTGGTACTACGTCGGCGGGTTCGGCGCCGGCGGTTCGCCCGTGGGTGTGGAAGAGACGGCCGCCAACGGCGCCCAAACGGGCGGACACCTCGCACAGAACGGATACGTGAACGTCGGCGCCGCGATGAGCACGACCAATCTCACGCCGATCGTCGCCAACGCGACCTACAATCTCACGGTGTCGGTCGCCGGCCGATTTTCGGGATTCAATTCCACCGCGGGCGCCACGATCGCGCTGGCCGCCAATCCCACAGGGACGCCCGGCGACATCAACCTGGACGATCCGGTCAACTGGCTGGGGTCGACCCATATTGACTTTGCCACACTGCAATCTGTGGGAAACGCCTACGCGGACTATATGGTCAACTTTGTGGCGCCGGCGTCCGGTCCCACGATCGGACGGCAAATCGTGGTCGTGCTGCAGTCGGACGCCAACGTCGGTTTCAACAACCCCATCGGCTTCGACAACGTGCGCCTGGTTGCCAGCGTGGTGAATGGCCCCGGCGACGTCGACGGGAACGGCTTTGTCAATCTGCTGGACTTCGCCGCGATTCGCGACAACTTCCGCAAGCCCGCCAGCAGTCGCCAGCAAGGCGACCTCAACGGCGACGCCGTGGTGAACCTGCTCGACTTCCGCGAGTGGAAGGCAAACTACACGGGACCTGTTGTGCCCAATTTCGCCGAAGTTCCTGAGCCGACGACCGCCACGCTGCTGCTTGCTGCTGGCTTGATGGCACGGCTCTTCCGGCGTCGGTAGGGCCGACTTTGGAGCGCCTGCGCGTGGAACCGAGGCTCAACTTGCGTAGGTGATCTGCGCCGACGGCGTAATGGTCTAGAGTGCCGCGGCAAACCCCTTGGGCAGCCAATACAAAACACGGCAGTGTTACCGGGAATGGTAGAACAATTTTCGGCTGAGAGGATTTTTCGGATCCTCCGACTCGCGGAAACTCTACATGACATCGGGGTGCCTCAGCGGCGCGTCCTCGAAGTCTTGGATGTCAGTCAACACACGCTTGATAGTTGGTTGAGGCAGTGGGGCTCGCTGCCACTTAGTCTCACCGTCCAGCCAGATTCGGTCGCACCAAAGCGCACGGACGCTCAAAGCACGAAAAAAGCCCGGCAGAACCCGGGCTGAAATGCGAACTCGTGCAACTGCGTGCAGTAATGCACGAGGTGACACAGTACCCCGTAGGGGAGTCGAACCCCTGTCGCCGCCGTGAGAGGGCGGTGTCCTGGGCCACTAGACGAACGGGGCGTGGGCAGGTCGCACGCGATCTAGAGCGACCCTGTTTAAAGGGGTCGCTCGAGCAGGACACATATTCTAGGCAGTCAGAGTACATCCCGAAAGGGGGCCCAAACAGCGGGTTCATCGGCCTTCCCATCCCCGGGCCAACCGTCGCATCGGACGAGTGAGGTCGCCCCCGGTTTCTTTGATGGGTTGCGCTGGCAAACGAGTCAAGACTCCCTTCCCTCCTTCGCGTCCATTCGCGTATTTAGCGGGCCAACTCTTTTATCCGTTCTGCCCTACTGCGTCTGGTACTCATCAATCGAAAGATCCAGACAGAACGCATCGTCCCCCTGCGGACGGAACGTCATCGAGCCCTCGAACTTCGGATTGAACTCCAGCTCGCCGTGGCCTAATTCCAAGCCGAGCTTGAGGACGCCGTTGCGGTCCTCCGTGGTGTACTTCCACGAGCCGCCGTCTGCCGCCGTCTTGGACGCGCCGCCCTCGGAGTCGGAAGTTTCGACGTCCGCGCCGTGCTGTTCCGCCAGCTTGAGCAGCTCCGCTTTCATATCGGCGAAGAGCGCGGCCGATTTGTCGGGATCGATCTTGACGTTGATCAGAATCGTGCGATGCACGGTCGTCGGGTACGCCTCGGCCGACCACCGCTCGTCCATCACCTCGCCAACGATCTCGCCGTGCTGACGGCACGCCTCGACCAGCGGCTCCGCCGGCATCTCGGTGATCACCCGCGACGGCGTCAAACCGCGCTCCCCGCAGCCAAGGCTTGTTGCACTCGCAGCCAGCAGGCAAACGGCGACCAACCGCGTGATGCGACGACGCAGTTGTTTGACGCAATCGCGCAGCAGAAAAACTCGCGTCGGATAGGAATTGTTCATAACATCTGATCCCGTTTCATGGGGGCCAAGGAAACCGCGAGGACGCCGAAAGCGTAAACCGGCGAACACGCCGCGCCAATTACAGCGGACGCACGCGATCCCCATCAACCGGAAGCCGCCGTGGCCGAATCCGCCCGAGCATTGCCATCGAACTCCGGCCCCCACATCGCGCCCCAGTTAGCCGGCATCGTCCCGATGCCGGCGAGCCAAAAACAACCCAACGGCAACCCACGCCATCACCGCCCCCGACGGCTCCGGCACGCTCGCCACGGCAGGCATGAAACTGGTGCCCGACTTTCCAAAGTTCGCTCGCCAGAACGACAGGTCAAACGCACGCCCCGGATTCGGCGACAGCCCCCGCTGCCACCGCAGCAGATCGTCGCCGTCCACATCGTTGTCCGCGTCGAAGTCGCCCAAGAGCGCGTCGATCTCCAGCCGCAGGGCGTCGTACACGATCCCCTCGGTCCGGCTGCTTCCCGCGCTCGGGTGCGAAAGCTCCATCGTGTT
>JANOIK010001114.1:0-3694 GCA_031407585.1 Planctomycetota bacterium
TCGCGGGGAAGGTGCGATGATTGCCCTGAAGCTTGCAATGCGAGAGTCTCGCAGTCGGCCGCTGCGTGCGGCGCTGACACTGGCGAGCGTCGTGATCGGCGTGGCGGCGCTGGTGGCGGTGACGCTCGCGTCGCAGACGGCGAGTAAGGCGTTCAGTGCGATCTACGAGTCGGTCGCCGGGCGGGCGGCGCTCGAGGTGCGGGCCAACTTCGGGACCACATTTCCCGAGTCGGTGCTTGAAAAAATCGCCGAGGTCGACGGCGTCAAAGCCGCGGCCCCACGGATGCAACGCATCTCGGTGCTGTACTTCGGCCAGCGTCGCTTTCAGCTCATGGCGCTCGGCATAGATCGTGAGGCCGATCAGGCCGTGCAGAAGTACGAACTGAAGGACGGCGCCTGGAACACCGACGCGGCGACAATCGTGCTGAGCGACGCGTTCGCGGCCGACGCGGGCATATCGGTAGGCGATCGCGTCTCGCTGCTGACACGCGCGGGCCGGGTCAACGCCAAAGTAACCGGTCTGTACACGACCGATGTGGCGACGGCCGGCGGGCAGGCGCCGATGCTGCTGATGACGCTCAAGCGCGCGCAAGCGTGGTTCAGGGCGCCGCGGCAGCTCGACGCCATTCAACTGGTGCTGAACGACGACGCCAACGAAGCGGCCGTGCAGAACGCGGTTGCGGCGCTGCTGCCGAAAAACGCCACGGTGCGATCGCCAGCGAGCCGCAGTTCGATGGCCGAAGAGACGTCGTTGTCCACCGAGCAGGGGCTGCTCATGGCGCGTGCGTTTGCGCTGGTGCTCGCCGTGTTCATTATCGCGAATACATTTCTGATCAGCGTGACGCAACGGCGGAGGCAGTTCGGCATCATGCGGGCCATCGGGGCGACTAAGCGGCAGGTCGAGATGACCATCTTCGCGCAAGCGATCCTACTTGGCCTCGCCGGCACGGTGCTGGGTTGTCTGCTGGGCGTCGCCGGTGCTCGCGTCCTTGGCCAGGCCATGGGGGCGCTGAATGAAACGGTGCTTCCGCCGGCGGAACTCACGGCGGCGCCAATCTTCTGGGCCTTTGTTTTCGGCATGGCTGTTTCCCTGGTTGGCGCCATCCTGCCGGCGCGGAAGGCGGCCAACCTCGATCCGATCGAAGCCATGCGCGACGTGCTGCCGGCGGAGATCGAGGGCGTTTCGCGCAACCTGGCGCTGGCGGGCCTCGCCTTGTCCGCAGCGGCCAGCAGCCTCCTGGCGGCCAGCATCTTGGGCTACATCGACACGAAACATTCGGTGTGGTCAGCAGTCGCGCTTTTGCTCGGACTCGTCATGCTGCTGCCGCTAGCGCTGCGGCCCTTGGCGGCGGGCGTCGCGCGGCTGGTCCCGCGGGGAATGCGCGTCGAAGCGCGGCTCGCGAGCCGGCACCTTCTGACGCACCGGTCCCGCACCACGTTGACAGTGGCGGTGGTCTTTTTCGCGGTCGCCACCGGAGTCGGGCTGGGAAACGCCGTCATGGACAATGTCAATGACGTCCGGAATTGGTATCGCACAACGATCGTCGCAGACTTCATCGTACGGGCGGGCACTCCCGATACGACGACCGGCCTGTCAGCCGACATTCCCGATGACGTCGACGAGGAACTTCGTAAGCTGCCGGGCATCGCCAACATCGACACGGTGCGACTGATTAGCGCCGACGCCGGAGGGCAGGGCGTGCTGATGTTCGTCAGCAAGTTCGACGACCCCGGGCTCGCGGCGTTCGATTTACCGGCGGAGGAAGACGACGCGGCGGTCCGCCGGCGACTCGACGAGGGCGAGATCGTGGTCGGGAGCGTGCTGGCGCAACGCGCTGGCGTCCAAAAGGGGGATAAGCTCGCAATCGAAGTCGGCGACAAGTCTCACGACTTCACCGTCGCGGCGGTTGCCAACGACTACCAATCCGGCGGGCTCAGCGTGTCGATGGACTCCGGCGTCGCGGAACGACTGTTGGGCGTCGGCGGGGTGAGCGCGTACACGATTCGCGTGGAGGAGGGCCAACTGGATGCGGTGCGCAAGTCGCTGCGCGATCTCACGCGGGAGCATGGCCTGCTGCTGCAGGCTTCTAGCGACATTCAGAAGCGGATCGACGGCATGATGGCGGGGGTCATCGCGGCGTTCTGGAGCATGGTCGTGCTCGGCGTGATCGTGTCGGCGTTCGGCGTGACCAACACCTTGGCGATGAGCGTGGTGGAGCAGACATTTGAACTGGGGCTCATGCGGATCATCGCGACCACGCGCAACCAGGTGCGGAAGATGATCTTCGCCCAGGCCCTGGTCATGGGCCTACTGGCCGTCGTGCCAGGCGTTGTCGCGGGCGTGACGATCAACTATCTCATCAATCTCTCGACGCTTGCGGTCACGGGGCATCCCGTGGAGTTTCAGGTTTATCCGTGGCTGCTCATCGTGGGCGTGATCGGCGGGCTGGGACTGGTGATGTTGGCGGCCTATCTGCCGGCGGAACGCGCGGCACGGCTGGAGCTGCCGACGGCGATCCGGTTGCGGTAATCGGTGTAAGTCTGATTCAGGCCCAACGGGCCGAAAGTCAATAGCCAGGGGTGTGAACCCCTGGCAGCGATGGGCGAGGCGCTCCAAGCCCCAACGGGGCGGCAGTGGACGAGACCCCATCTTTCGACGCCCCGTTGGGGCTAAACCACCCATGGAACGCCGCGACCAGGGGCTCACGCCCCTGGCTATTGAATGACGCCGCGTTGCGGCTGAAGAAACGGATCAGTTCACCGTCTCTGGTCCAAATGCCCGCTCTTGTTGATCGCTCGCAAGATACGCAGGCCTAATGCTGCGCTGAGGACGACGCCCACGAGCCCCGGGGCGGAAACTCCGCCCAGCGGCCAGAAGCCGAGCGGCAGCACGTCGTTCGTCACCAAGAGCACGCTGCCGATGAACAACGCGCTGGTGAGCATGCCGAGCACCAGCCGGTTGACTGACGGCTCCAGGCCACGGTGGTCGAGGTGGACGTCGAAGCGGCCGGCTTGGACTTGTTGCAGGATGTCGCGCAGGCGACGCGGAAACACCTCGGCGAGTTGCTCGATCTCGTAGGCGATCCGCCGGGCCTTGCGCAAGTGCCGCGACGGCGACAGGCGGCGGGCGATCATCTTGGCGCGGTACGGCTTCAGCACCTCGACCATGCTGAACGCGGGGTTCAGGCGGCGGGCGGCGCCTTCGAGCATGACGAGCACCTTGAGCAGCATCGTCATTGATGCCGGCAGCACGATATGGTGCCGTCGCACAATGGCCGTCATCTCGCGGAGTGCGTCGGCCAGCTCGAAACGCTCGACCGGCTGGTGGCCGTACTGGGCTACGAAATCGGCCAGGTCGACGTTGAGCGCCGATTCGTCGAGCCCCGGGGGCGCCGAGCCGACGCGCATGACGATGGCGCCGAGGCGCTGGCTGTCCTGGTCGACGACCGCCATCAGCAGCTCTTCGATGTCTTCGCGGAGCGCATCATCAATGCGGCCGACCATGCCGTAGTCGAGCAAGCCAATCGCCTGGTTCTCCATGAGTAGGAGATTCCCCGGGTGGGGGTCGGCATGGTACAGGCCGTGGCGGAAGATCATGTCGAGATACAGCTCGGCGCCGTGGCGAGCTGTGGCGGCGAGGTCGTAACCACTCTCGGCGATCGCCTTGGGCGAGCTCAGCGGCACGCCCTCGAGC
>JANOIK010001116.1:0-2646 GCA_031407585.1 Planctomycetota bacterium
TCGCGGGGAAGGTGCGATGATTGCCCTGAAGCTTGCAATGCGAGAGTCTCGCAGTCGGCCGCTGCGTGCGGCGCTGACACTGGCGAGCGTCGTGATCGGCGTGGCGGCGCTGGTGGCGGTGACGCTCGCGTCGCAGACGGCCACCAAGGCGTTCAACGCGATCTACGAGTCAGTCGCCGGGCGTGCGGCCCTGGAAGTGCGCGGCAGCTTCGGCACGTCCTTTCCCGAGGCCGTGCAAGTTAAGATCGCCGCGCTCGACGGGGTGAAGGCCGCGGCGCCGCGCGTTCAGCGGATGACCAAACTCTATTTCGGCGGTCGCACGTTCCAGATTTTTGGGCTTGGCATCGATCGCGAGATCGATCAGTTGGTGCAAAAGTACGAGCTTCAGGACGGCGCGTGGTACACGGACGCGGCGACGTTGGCGCTGAGCGACGCCTTCGCGGCGGATGCGGGGATCTCGGTGGGCGATCGCGTGATGCTGCTGACGCCCGCGGGCCGACTCAACGCCAAGGTGACGGGACTCTATACGACCGACGTGGCGACGGCCGGCGGACAGGCGCCGATGCTGCTCATGTCGCTCAAGCGGGCCCAGGCATGGTTCAAAGCGCCGCGGCGGCTTGATGCGATCCAAATGGTGCTGAACGACGACGCCGACGAAGCGGCCGTGCAGAAGGCTGTCGCGGCGCTGCTACCGGACAACGCCTCAGTGCGCCCACCGGCCAGTCGTAGTCCGATGGCCGAGGAGACGTCGCTGTCCACCGAGCAGGGTCTGCTCATGGCGAGGGCGTTCGCGATGTTGCTCGCCGTGTTCATCATCGCCAACACGTTTCTCATTAGCGTCACGCAGCGGCGGCGTCAGTTCGGCATCATGCGCGCCATCGGAGCGACCAAGCGGCAGATTCAACAGACGATTTTCGCGCAAGCGATTCTTCTGGGGGCCAGCGGCACGCTGATCGGCGGCCTGCTCGGCGTCGGTGGAGCTCACTACCTCGCCAAGGCGATGGGCGCACTCAACGAAACGGTCCTTCCCGCCGCAGAGCTGACGCTCGCGCCGTTCTTGTGGGCCCTGTTGTTCGGCATGAGCGTCTCGCTCGTCGGAGCCATTTTACCCGCGCGGAAGGCGGCCAATCTCGACCCGATCGAAGCCATGCGCGACGTGCTGCCGGCGGAGATCGAAGGCGTTTCCCGCAGCATGGCGATCTCGGGCGTCACCATATCAGTCGTGGCGGCCGGCCTGCTGGCCGCGAGCATTTTGGGCTACATCGAGATGAAGCATTCCGTGTGGGCGTCGGTGGCGTTGCTCGTGGGGCTCGTGCTGCTCTTGCCGCTCGCGCTGCGGCCCTTGGCGGCTTCTGTCGCGCGACTCGTCCCCCGGTGGATGCGAGTCGAGGCGCGGCTCGCCAGCCGGCATCTGCTCACACACCGCTCGCGAACGACGCTGACGGTCGGCGTCGTCTTCATCGCCGTTGCCGTCGCCCTTGGGCTGGCGAACGCCGTGATGGACAACGTCAACAATGTTCGCGGGTGGTATCGCAAGTCGATCGTCGCGGACTTTATTGTTCGGGCCGATTCCCCCGACACGTCGACCGGATTGTCGGCCGACATACCCGACGACGTCGACGAGCAGATTCGCCAGGTTCCTGGAATGGCCAACATCGACACGATGCGTCTGGTCTCCGCGGAGGCGGGCGGCGAGGGCGTGCTTGTGTTCGTGAGCAAGTTCGACGACCCCGAGCTCTCGGCGTTCGACCTGGCGGCGAGCGACAACGATGCCACCGTGCGGCGCCGAATGGACGAGGGCGAGGTCGTGATCGGCAGTGTGCTCGCTCAGCGGGCGGGAGTACACAAAGGCGAGAAGCTTTCGATGGAGATGGGCTCCAAGACGCACGACTTCACCGTGGCGGCCGTCGCCAACGACTACCAGGCTGGCGGCTTGAGCGTGTACATGGATTCGGTCGTCGCCGAGCGTCTCATGGGGGTCGGCGGCGTGACCGCGTATGTGATTCGCGTCGAGGACGGCCAAACGGAGTCCGTTCGCAAAGCGCTGCGCGATCTCACCCGCGAGCACGGCCTGACGCTGCAGGCGTCCAGCGACATTCAGAAGCGGATCGACGGCATGATGGCGGGCGTGGTCGCGGGCTTGTGGAGCATGGTGGTGCTTCTGGTGCTGGTCGCGGCATTCGGCGTCACCAACACGCTCACCATGAGCGTGATGGAGCAGACCTTCGAACTGGGCCTGCTGCGGATCATCGCGACGACGCGGAACCAGGTGCGCAAGATGATCTTTGCTCAGGCCCTGGTGATGGGCCTGCTGGCCGTCGTGCCAGGCGTGATTGCGGGCGTGGCGATCGGGTATCTCATTCACCTGTCGACGCTGACGGTGATCGGGCACCCGGTGGCGTTCGGGATCTATCCGTGGCTGCTCATCGTGGGCCTGGTCGGCGGGCTGGGGCTGGTGCTGTTGGCGGCCTTTCTGCCGGCGGAACGCGCGGCACGGCTGGAGCTGCCGACGGCGATTCGGCTGCGGTAATCGGTGTAAGTCTGATTCAGGCCCAACGGGCCGACAGTCAATAGCCAGGGGTGTGAACCCCTGGCAGCGATGGGCGAGGCGCGCCAAGCCCCAACGGGGCGGCAGTGGGAGAGACC
>JANOIK010001127.1:0-1505 GCA_031407585.1 Planctomycetota bacterium
TGGTTCCCTTCACCACGCGACCGCGATCGACGTCGAGGCACGGTATGACGCGCTTAGCCAGCATCGCGAGCGACCTTGGAGTGTTCCCGTTCGGACGGTAGAAATGCCCGAAATCCCCTGAATCCCTTAGCTTAAGTGGGGTGAGGGGGATGGTCAACCAGATACGGAGGGCGATGCCGGAGCGCGTCCGAGCCGGGATGCAGCGTTGATACGGTCGTGTATAATCGTGCTATGGACGCACAACCTCTTTTGCTAACGCCGGAAATGAGGCAGGCGATGGCCGCCAATGGCGGGGAACCATTGCTCTTCGAAGACCTGGAGACCGGGCGGCTCTACAAGCTTGTGAAAGCACCGGTCGTCTCCGATTGCACGCAAGGTAATGCGTTTGTGACGCCCAATAGCCAAGTTGGAGGCTCAAAGCCTCCATCTCGCTAACGACCCTGCACCGCTTCTCTGGTCGCCGTCTCGACGGGTTTCTCTCGTTCGCCGTAGACCTTGGTGCGGTACAGCACCAATCCATGGGCGGCGTGGTAAAGCGCGCCGCATTCCATGTCGAGGTGCTTCGTGCGGTCCAGCAGTCGGCACAGGTACGCGACGGCGCGGCGGACCCAAAGCTCTTCGAGGTCTTCCTTCGGCAGGGCGAATGAGAGGAACTCGAGGATGTGGCCCGTAGCGGCCAGATGCTCATCCAGGTTCGTTGAATTCGCGGGGCGCTGGAAGAACTGGATCGAGAACGCCCCGCTGGGGAGCTGGTTTTCGCGGGCCTGCTTCACGGCCCAGGCGATGCGGTTGTTCGCGGCGAGCCAGCCGCCGAAGAGCTTGGCGTCGGGCTTCTTGTTCCGAAAGTTGTTGAGCGCGATCGACAGGCCGATGAGCCGATGCGTGCCGCCGCAGGCGCTGGTGTTGATGAGCATGGCGCCGGCTTCGTCGTCGTAGATGTCACCCGCTTCCATGGCGACGAGCTTCTCGACGGTCCACGACTGGCCGTCGCGGGCGTCCCATGTCTGGTCGATGGGGTCGAGGTGCGTCGACAGGGCGATGACGGTCCAGCTCGCCTCTTTGCCCTCCCAGCAGTCGTACTTGGTGCGGCGGACCATGTCGCGGAGGTGAAACTCTTGCCCGCCGACGATCAGCGGCCGCGACGGGGGCACGGGCCATTGCGAGATGATGGCGAGCCACTGGTCGTCGTGGCCCTGGCCGAGTTTGCCGGGTTCAATCTCGGCCCGCACGCCTTGGTCGGTCGCGGTGAGCGTCCAGCCGCGCATGGGCTTGCCGGCGAAGACCCAGTCGAGGGCGACGACATTCTGGTCGCCGGAAAGGATTTCGAACTTCGGCCCGAAGGCCAGCACGCCGTGCAGAAGCTGCCACGCGGCGTGCTTCTCCAGGCTCATGATGCGGCCGTGCTCGGTGAACTCGAGCACGCGATCGATTTGGTCGCGAAGCTCGTCGGGGGACGGATCGGGAGCCGGCTTGGCGGGGGCGCTCGCCTGCTTGACGGCGACCGC
>JANOIK010000306.1:0-3546 GCA_031407585.1 Planctomycetota bacterium
ACGCAGCCCGGAAGGGCCGCTCTGAGTGTTGACGACGATGGGCCCGGCGTCGAGTGCGGGCAGCGGAGCCGCAACCAGCTTGACGCCCATGACGGCGTCGAAAGCCAGCGGCGAAAGAATAAAGGCCGAGCCGTCGCTGAGCGTGCCGGTGAGGATGTCTTCGCTCCCAAGAGTAAGCACGCTTGCCGTCGGCGCGACGCCGTTGAGTAAGAACTCGCCGCCGATCAGATTCACGGCGCTTCCCGTTTTGGCTCGCACAGTTCTCCCGACCGTGCCGCCCGCGAGATTGACTTCACTGCCTGGCTCAGCAGTCAGGTATCTGCCGATGGTTCCCCCCGTGACGTTGACAACCGTCCCCGAGTTCGCAGTGAATTCTTGGCCGATCGCACCGGCAGAGAGATTCAACGTGCTAGCGCCGAAGAGTTGCAAGGAATTGCCGATTAGCCCGCCCGTCACGTTCACCTCGGTGTCAAAGAAATTAGCGCCTGCGTATTTCAGTCCGATGATTTCGCCGGCAATCTCGCCGGCCTGCACGTTGATGCGAGAGTTCATTGCCTTGAGCCCACGATCGATCGACCCGCCTGTCAAATTGAGGGTGGCATCGACAAATGTAAGGGATCTTCCCAGAGTTCCCCCCGCGCCTACCGTCGCCGTCTGACCGGCCCGCAGGCCGCCCAAGTTGCTGGGCGAATTGATCGTGATCGGAGCAAGGCTGTAGGCGGGCAGGGGCGCGGCGTTCAGGCTCACAAAATCGATTTCTTCTCCTTCCAACGGCGAGAAGAGAAACGGAGTGCCGTCTTCCAGCGTTCCGGTCAAGACGTCCGCAGAAGTGAGTTGGACGCTGGCGCCGGCGAACGCTTGACCGTTGAGTCGGTATTCCCCGCCAAAGGCGCTGAAGCCGCTGACGTCGATCCCGGCCTCAAACCGCCCGCCGCGGACCTTAGCTTGACTGACGTGGAAGCCGCCCTCGATCAGACCGCCAAAAACATTGACGGTGCTCCCAGGCGCGCCAACGAAGCTGCTGCGCACCAGGCCCCCCCGGATATTGACCACGCTGCCGGCTGCCGCCGCAATGGCGCCGACGTCGCCGCCCGTGATGTTGATCTCGCTGCCTTGGTTCGCCTTGAAGTCATAATCCACGGCGCCGCCGCTGATGTTGATTTTGCTGCCGGAGTTCGCCGTGAAGCCAAACCCCACAGTTCCTCCGGAGATGTTCACGACGACGTTGTTATTCGCTGTGAAGCGGGAGCCGACCGTCCCGCCCATGATGTTCACGGCGATGTTCGTGCTGAGCGTACTTGAGGTTCCGGCGCGAAAGTTTGTGCCAACCGACCCGCCGGCGAAGACGTTGAGGGTCGAATTGCTTGACAGGCTACGGGAATTCCCCACGATCGTCGGCGGGGCGTTGGTCACCCCTGTCGGCAAACTCTGAGCGCTGGTTGGCGCCGTGAACGACATCGAGACCGCGCTGAGGATAACCGCGGCGACGGCCCGGCGTAGGGACATGAGCATGCGACCTCGGACAGTGACGAGAAAAGCGGCAAGTTGGGGCGGGTCGACCAGCACGTGCCCGGCGGCTCCGGATTGATTCCCCCACGCATAGATTTCAGCAGCGCTTTCCCCGCCAACCGGTTGTCAACTTAGCCCCTTCACTCCTGGCGCGGTCTCCACAGTTTGAAGTCTCAACTGGACGACTAGGATGACGCTCGGTCTGCCTTTTCTGTTGTTGGGGCTAGTAAGCAGTATAAGGACAGGGGACGGCAGGCTCAAATGCGGGCCAGACACGACGATTCCACCTACGTCAGAACCTTAGCAGCTGGGGCCCTGAACCGGAGGCGACAACACCCCTACGAGCGAAGGTAGCTCCAAGCCCGCAGTTGGCATCACCGGCAATGTCACGCCAAGCCCCTCCGAGGCGCACGTTAGGGCCTAGCCCGCTTTTGAGCGTCGCTTCAGTGCTGAGGTCGCCCTAACCTATGAAACCGATGTTTCAACGACTTCGGCCCCAGCGCCTAATGTTTTGCGCCTCTCAGCCTTGTACGCGCTGCTGCTCGCGGCAAGACGGTCAAGGCTAGTATCGCGAAAGAAAGAGCGCCCGTCGTCGGCTCCGGAACCGGCCAAAAGACAAAGTGGCTTGCCGCGGGAATGGAGAAATTGCTGAGTTCCAATTCCGTGTCGACGTCGACGCCTACTAAGCGTTTGCTATTAAAGTTATAGACAAACGCCCTTCCGCCCGGTCCCAGAGCGATCGTGTCGGGGCCAGAGAAGGAGACGAACTCGTCAAAGGCGCCGATGAGATTTCCCGTGGCGCTGTCAAATCGATGCACTCTGGAGCTGGAATTGCTGGCAACAAGCAGATCGCCGCCGGGTTCGAAGGTGAAGCTCCACGGATCGACGTTCGGCTGTTGAGCGACGACGTCGCGAATATACTGACCAGTGATCCCATGGAACTCCTGCAGTAACGCCCGTGTCCGGTCCACAACAAACAGGTTTCCCTGAGGACCAAACTCGATGTCGAACGGCGTTCTGAGGTTGGCTCCCGATTCGAATATGCGAAGGACGTCGCCCGTCGACTTATCGATCTCATAAATATGCTCGTAAGGTCCGCCCATCGCATCGGCGGTCACGTACAAGTTGCCATTGGGCCCAAAGACCATGTCGTAGGGAAAGCGAATCGGCGAAAAATCGCCGCTCGGCACGAACTCATCGATAAAGGCTCCTGTGCTGCCATTGAAACGCAGAATCCCATGTCCGCCATTGTTGGCCACGTACAGGTTGCCGTCGCCGCCAAACGCCAATCCAATCGGACGGTTGAGCCCGCCGGCCACGTCCACGAAGACGCTGATCAGTGATCCACTTTGGGCGTCGTAACGCAACACCTGGTTGTTGGTCTGGTCCGTGGCAAATATGTCGGCGCGAAGAGCGGAGATCAGCGAGATCCAGATGGCAAATGAGAACAACCCTCGGCACGGAGCGCTCTGAGTCCACGAAGTCAGCATGTCGAAAGCCTTTTTGGAGTGAACGTTCGGTCGTCGATCGCATTCCGGAACGGCAACAAACCAGGAGCAGGCGGACGAACGAGCGGCGCGCCTAGACAGGCATCCGACAGACAGGCGCGGCGTCCAAATGCGCCGCCGGGCTATCGGTCCCCAGATGTCAACCCAAGGCGTCAGAATGACGCAGCGTAAGAAAGCTACTGGCTGGAACTATTCAGGTAATGCGCCAGTAGCGTGACGGTGTCGGCGTGAGAGAACGTGAGCGAATCTGCTATCGCCCCAACATAGTTCAAGCCAGGGAGGTCGTCAATTAAGTTGAGCTGCCTTAGAGTGTCGACGCTCGCCCCTGGCGTCTGGAGCCTAGAGCCTGCGGCACCTCCCCTGAGATTCCGCGTGTCTTTCGTCGTCGAAGGGGGTTGTCTGTCTGGGTGTGTCTCATCACAGCACATTTAACCGGGCGGTCCAAAGGCGATTGGGGCTCGAAAGCCATCGACCTCGTCGACGCGGATTTTGCATCTTCGCTTCCCGAGGGGTAGCCCGCGAAAAAAAA
>JANOIK010001173.1:0-2117 GCA_031407585.1 Planctomycetota bacterium
TACTACTTCGTCACCGCCGACAACAACGGCGGTGAGAGCGCGAATTCGCCACAGGCGAGCGCCACCGCGTTACCGCCCCTGCCGGCCACGCCTGTTGCGCTCAGCGCCCGCTCCAATTCCGCCACGTCGATCTTCTTAACCTGGAACGCCGCGGAAAACGCGGCTTCCTACTCGATCAAACGTTCGCTCATGAGTGGCGGGCCGTACACCACCATCGCGTCGGGTCTCACGGCGATTTCGTACACCGATTCTGGGCTGACGACCGGCACGCCCTACCACTACGTCGTCACAGCCATCAACGCGGCCGGCGAATCGACAAACTCGAACCAAGCCACCGACGCGCCGTCGGATCGCCATGCTCGGATCACGTTCCACGAAGCTGGCGGCATCGCGGCGGCCGACGTCACTGGCAACGGATGGAACGGCACACTTGTGAACGGCACGCTCTGGACCACGGGCAAGTCGGATTCCAGCGTCGACTTCGACGGCGCGAACGACTACGTCTCCCTGCCCGCGGGTGTCGTTAACGGCCTGACCAGCACCACCCTCTCCGCCTGGATCAACCTCGATTCCCTCTCGACCTGGCAGCGCGTCTTCGACTTCGGCACAGGAACAAACAACTACATGTTCCTGACGACGCAAACCACCGGCACGGCGCCGAATAACAATAAACTCCGTTTCGCTATTCGCACGCCGAGCGTGGGTGAACAGCAGATTAACAGTTCCGTCGCCACGCCAATTGGCTCGTGGGCTCACGTGGCCGTTGTTCTGTCCGGCAACGTCGGCACGCTCTATCTCAACGGCGTTCAGGTCGGGCAAAACACGGGCATGACGCTGAACCCCACCTCGCTTGGCAACACGACGCAGAACTACCTCGGCAAATCGCAGTTCGCGGACCCCTACCTGAATGGCAAGATCGACGACTTCCGCATCTACTCGAGCGCTCTGAGCGCGTCCGAAGTCTCCACGCTGGCCACCACCCCGCTCCTGTCAGCACCGACGAATGTCACCGCGACGACCACTGGACCCGACCAGATCGATCTCTCGTGGACTGCCGTCGCGGGCGCGACAGGCTACACCCTGCGCCGGTCCACCACCACCGTCGGGCCGTACACGCTCATCGCATCGCGTCTGGCAGCAACGTCGTATCAGGACTCCGGTCTTGTCCCCGACCTCGCGACGGGAACGTTTTACTATCTGGTCCAGGCGGAGAACGCCGCTGGCGAGGGAGCGAGCTCCGCGCAGGCCTCGGCCCAAATTCTGCCGCCGTTGCCCGAATCTCCCGAGGAATTCAGCGCGATGTCGGCCAACTCCGGCAGCGTCGCGCTGAACTGGACTGCCTCGACGAACGCCGCGAGTTACACGATTGGTCGTTCGACTTCGGCGAACGGTCCCTACGACGCGATCGCGAGTGGCTTGACCGCCACGACCTTCACCAACACCGGCCTCGTCAACGGCACGACCTACTACTATATCGTCACGGCCGTGAACGCTGCCGGCGAAAGCATCGACCCGCCGGGTGCCAGTGCCACGCCGTCGGAACTTCGCACGCGCCTCAAGTTCGATGAAACGAGAGGAGTCATTGCCGTTGACTCGAGCGGCCTTGGGAACAATGGCTCCCTGGTAAGCGGCCCCACTTGGACACCCGCGGGCAAGCTCGGTCACGCCCTCGATCTCGATGGCACCAACGATTACGTCTCGCTCCCCGCCGGCGTCGTCAACGGCCTCACCACGGCGACCCTCTCCACCTGGGTCTATCTCGACTCAGCTGTAACGTGGTCGCGGATCTTCGACTTCGGGACCAGCACGACGAATTTCATGTTCCTCACCCCGTCGGCCGGCAGCACGGTGCGATTCGCCCTCTCCACCGGAGGCGTCTCAAACGACATCAACGGCACGGCCCCGTTGCCGACCGGCGTTTGGACCCACGTCGCCGTCACGCTGGGGGGTGGCGTCGGCGTGCTTTACGTCAACGGCGCCGAGGTCGGTCGCAACAACGCGATGACACTCACGCCCTCCTCGCTCGGCAATACGACGCAGAACTATCTCGGCAAGTCTCAGTTTGTTGCCGACCCCTATCTCAATGGTCGAGTCGACGATTTCCGCATCTTTACCCG
>JANOIK010001191.1:0-10069 GCA_031407585.1 Planctomycetota bacterium
CGCCCATCAAGCAGCAAACATCCTGTTGCGTTTGGGTCGACATGAGCGGGCGGAGTTGCGGGTCCCTGGTGAATCCTGCCGAAGAGTCTCAAGCCTGCCCATCGGCAGATCATCGCACCGCTCGGCACAACCGTCGCGAACTGCCAATTCTGCCTGGAAACGCGCAAGTTTTCAACGTCGCCGTGCCCGTGCTCGATGGTATCGTGAAAGAATGCCCGCGTTTCGCCAGCAACCTTTGACGTGGCTGTTCTTCCTCGCGACCGCGTGCCTCGACGCCGTGGCGCTGACGGCGGACAACGAATCGAGCTTCGCCAATGTCCTGGTGCTGGGCCAGCTCTTCATTGCAAGCGGCTGGCTCGTGCTCGGACGCAGCCACCGCTTGGCGCGTGCGGCGGTCTTTCTGGCGACGATCGGCGCACTGACGCTGCCCGACTATGCCATCGCTCGGCTGCGACATCGTCAGGACGTTGACCTTTGGCCGCACGTGTTGGCGGTGCTGATCCTCGTGGGACTAGCGACTGCCGGCGCAACGCTGTGTTGGCTGGCCATGTCGCGACTTCTGTCGCGAGGACTCTTGCCCTTCAAGAGGTCCGATTGGCAGTTTCCCGTAGCAGAGCTCTTGGGCTGGATGATTATCGTCGCCGTCGCGTGTGCGGGGATGCCGCGAGCGGATTTTTCGCTGATCGACGGGCCGAAGGACGTGGCGCTTGGCGTCGCAACGGCCACGCTCGCCGGAGCCGTCATGGCCCTCGCGCTGGGCGACTACAACGAGGGGCGTCGCGCGCCCGGCACATTCGCCGCCGTGTTCGCCGCGGTCGTTATCACTGTTAACGCTGTGGTGCTCGCCGTTGCGCTCCCCGCTAATGGTCAGCGAGTGGTCGTCGGTGCATTGGCCTATGCCGCGTGTTGGGCGTTCGTGCGCCGCATGGATGGACGAGTCGCCGCCGCGCCCGCCGAGCAGGCGCTGAAGGACGAGCAGGCTTCGGTCTAATGCCCGATCGTGATCGAAGCGGTCGTGTTACTCGCGGAAGTTCCCTGTCGCCGCGCTTTGATCCGCACATAGGGGGGGACGTACTGCGCCCTTTGTGAAAAACTCCCCGCCTCCGCATGCGGTTTCGCGTGCACCGGCTCCACAAGATCCTCGATCACAAACCCCGCACGGCAAATGCCGCCGACGAGTTCTTCCCAGCGGTGCAGGAACTCCAGCGTTCCCGCCTCGCGCAGGTGGCTTGCCTCCGCCGCGGGCAACGGGCCACTGCGGTAGTACGGCTCGTGAATGACGTAACCATCGCCATGCGGCCGCAGCCCGGCCTGCAAGCTCACGGGCGATTTGTGCTGGCTGACGTAGAGCCCGCCTGCGCGCGTCACTCGCGCCACGGCCGCGAAAACAGGTTGCACGTCCGGCACGTAGCAGGTGCTCACGGGCTGAATCACGGCGTCGAACTCGCCGGCGGTGAACATCGTCAGGTCTTCCATCGAGGTTTGCACGAGCCGCACGTCGAACGAACGCTCCGCGGCCGTCGCGCGGTCGAGTGCGAGCATCTCGTCGCTGATATCGACGACGGTGACTTCGGCGCCGCACGCTGCATAAAGTGCACTGTGGCGTCCGCCCCCGGCAGCCAGGCACAGCACGCGGCGCCCGCGAAGATCGCCCAGCCAGCCGTTGGCGTCGACGATTGCGCGCGGATCGCGCAGTTCGGCGTCGGTCGCGGGCTGAGCGAGCGAAACGCCTTGCCGGGCCAGCGCGTTCCACGCTCGCGCGTTGTGAGTGGAAGTTGCGTCCATGTAGGCAATTCTGTGCGAGAATTGCTGTCGGCACAACGTTGGGGACGGGGATGGCTCGCGCCGAGGCGGGAATCGGTTGGCGTGCTGGCCGCCGCAGAGTCGAAGATCGTTTGGTCCGAGTTTCGGAGAAACTCGGCAACAGTAAAAAACGCCCGCGAGATGGTTCAGAACAACAAGCTCAAGGTGTCCTCCCGATTGAACCATCTCGCGAGCTATTTGTCAGCAGTGCGCGACCGGCCGTTTGATGCCGTGTCACCGGCGTCACCCCCTCCACTCCGGTCGCCGCTGCTGGATGCCGCAAAATCATGTCGCTGCATTTACATTACAGCGACGTGCGGATTTGCCAAGCAAAATGAGCGCTCCGACAAAAAACATTGTCGACGACGCGGGTTCTGGAATGCTGGCAACGTCAGCAAACGCATCGATCTCTGGAATGGCGGCAGCGTTCGCGGCGTTCGTGATGCGAACGTAAGAAATGCTTGACAAGCCGGTGGATGCAAAGTCGACGCCCAGTCCGCCGCCGCTGTTTCCGTAGCCGGCAAGTATTTGAGCATGCGTCTTACCGACCGGATTGAACGACGGGTCGACGGGGAGCGTGAAGTCGGTCGGGACGGCGCCCGCGACGACCGCAAAGGGATCGGTGACGTCGACGTACGCGTTCGTGGGAAAGAGGCCGTCGGCTTCGCCCGCGACCGGAAAGAAGGTCACGCCGTCGGCGCTGACCTCGATGGCTCCGCCCTCGTGGGCCACGTCGCTGGCCGGCCCGGCAGGGTTGAACGAGAAGTCCGGGTTGAAGAAGCTGCCCACGAAGAAAGCATTGCCGAAGATCAGCAAGTCGATGCCGTAGGGATTGAGCGGCGAGTTGTCGACAGGCTCGTCGAACTTCACCACCAGCGAACCGCTGCGGCCGACCGACACGAGCTCCGTCGAACGAAACGGCGACTGCAAGGGCGTGACGATGCCGCCGAAATTGTGCGGACTTGTTTCGCGCGTCGGCTCTCCCAGGGAGACGAGCGGATTATTGAAGGGCGTTCCGGTGACGAAATCGTTGCCGATGCCGGTCCCCGGCGTGTAGCTGATCACGGCGTCGGCCCAGGGGTCGGCGGCGTGAGCTCGGGCGATGCCGAGGGCGCCGGCCAGGCAGGCCGCCGCGACGATTCCCGTGCGTGTGATTCGATTCATGAGGCACTCCTTCTGAAGTTGTGGTTTCTCGAACGAAAGACAAACAGAACAACCATCGCACTTGCGCAAGTGGTCAAAGAAGCGGGCTCGGGGACGACTGTCGCCAACGGCGCGAATGTGACCGCGCGCTGCCAGAGCAGGAGATCGTCGCCGTCGACGTCGTGGTCGCCGTCGGCGTCGCCCTGCTGGCGGAGCGCGGAGGCGTTTCCAAAATTACTCCGCCAGACGCCCAGATCGAGCCCGTCCACCGCGCCATCCGCATTGAAGTCCTGCGGCGCGGCCGGCGTAAACACGGTGACGAACAAGTCTTGGTCGACGTCGCTGCCATCGGCGGTTACCGCCAGCACGCCGCCGGCAGGACCCGTGAAGGGCTCGAACGGCGCCGCGCCTCCAAAGAAAGCGATGGCGGTGGCATTCTGAGTGGAGCGGCCATTGTTGTAGAACTGCGATTCCACCGCGGGCGTCTCACCGACATTGAAGACGCCGCCGCGTCCTGTGGTGAATAGATCGCCGTCCGAGTCGAATGCGACGCCATACGCCGAGGACATCCCCGCGAGGATCGGCTGGGCGGCTCCAAACGCGAGCCCTCCGGGCGAGGGCGCGACGGGCACGCGCTGCAGGCGTCCCGGATAAGGGGTCATCGACGCCGCGTCTTGAACGATGAGATCGCTCCCATGAAAGACCAGCCCGGCGCCATAGTCGAGGCCGAGCATTTTTTGCGTCTTCGCTCCGGTCGCTCGATTGATCTCGTAGACGCCGCCGTTGCCAAAGCCGACTGCCGTTGAGATGACGATTTCGCCCGTCATACGCACGGCAATCCCCGACACCGTCGGAAAGTTCGCCGCGATCGTCACTTGGCCGCCCGTCTTCCCTACCGCGTAAATGCGTCCAGTGGTTGTGTTGTCGGTGATCAGCAGGCGATCGCCGAGGGGGTCGTACGTCATGTCGCCCACGAAGAAGTTGTTGGGGTCCTCGCCCTGTACAGAAAAGCTCGCGAGCGGCGTCCGATCCGCGGCGAACACGCGCATCGTCGCCGTGTTGTTGCCGAACCCCGCCTCCTCCAGGGCGTAGAGCAGTCCCTGCTGATCGAAAGCGAGCGCCACCGGCGGCGCGTTGAGCGGAATGATCCGCTGGACATAGCCGACGGGGTTGGCTTGCGCGATCGCCGCGGCCACGAAGAAGATGGCGCCGGCAAGTCGGCCGGCGAAAGCCTGGCAATGCTTGACGCTCCAGACAAGACGTTGATGGCGGGAAGTGGATTTCATGGACGCCCTCCTGCCGTTTCTTCGTTGCTCCGCGTGCAGGCGGCTCGCAACACGTCGACGTCGGTCGTCTCTGCCACAAACGCCGCATGTCCGTCGCACCAGAGCGTCATGGCGCCGCCGGGGTGATCGCTCCACGCTTCGTTGTCTTGCTGCACGTTCACGCCGCTGCTAACGTCGAGAATGTTCTCGCCGTTGATCCATTCGCCGTCCATCGGCCAGCCGCGGCCGGAGTCTTCCAGCACGGCAATTGTTTGCGAGGTCCCGTCGGTCACTTCCGCGAGGCTCACGGCGCGGTCGTAGAGCAACACGCCGTTGGCCGAGGGATCGACCTGCCCGGCGCCGAAGTTGCCGCCGTAGTCGATGGCCGCGGCGGAGTATTCCCCGGCCGCCGCGCCTACGCCGCCGATGAGTGCGCCGTCGCGGCCTGGAGCGAGGCGCGAAGTGCTCGGGCACAGGTAGACGGAAACGACCGTCGCGGCCGCGGCGGAATTCTGCGGACTGTCGTAGGCCGCCGTCCAATTCAACTTGGCCGCGAGCGGCGCTTGTTCGAGCTGCGGCAAGAGAGCCGCCGACCACGCGAGTTGGCGGCCGTTTGGCCGAGTGCGAGGCACGCGTTTTTCGACGCAACCGATCGGCAGCGAAGCGTGCGCTCCCTGGTAGTTGTGCAGAGCGACGCCCACCTGAAACAGGTGGTTCAAGCACTGCGTTTGTCGCGCCGATTCGCGGGCCGCTTGCACGGCGGGCAGCAGCAGCGCGACCAATCCGCCGATGATGGCGACGACCACGAGCAGTTCGACCAGCGTGAACGCGCGCGCAGCCGTCGAGACCGCCGTCCTGTCGCGCCTATTGGAGCCGAAGCCGAGCATCGCCGCACACTGGAGCGAATCCTCGAAGCTGCGCGCGCAAACTAGGGCGACGCACGAGCGCACTTAAACGCGCTCAATACGAAAATGCCCCACGCGCACGTAGAAATCGAAGAATCGCCTATGCCGCAGGGCCCGTCCCGCGCAGGAGCCATGCGTCCGTCGTACGAAGGTAGGTCTTCTGACTCCCAGGCTCGGTTGCGACCGCCTTCTCACCCCACGCGACCCGCTGAAGCGGGCACGCGCCGGGGCAATGGCGTAGCAGAATTGTCCAACCGTTGGTTTGTTAAACCATTCGCGCCTGGTCACAGCGGCGGGGCCGTCCCGGAATTGCACCGGATTCCCTGTTGCGTCGGCCGAGCTGACATTCGCGCGGCCGACCACCAACGCACATGAACCAAACAGCGTGGGAGTTTACCGCCGCTTAGTCACTTTGTCAAAAGGGAGGGTGGAGCGCCTGCTTTTCTCGTGGTCCAATCGCAAATTCTACGACTATAATGGGTCCTGACCTTGTGGCTGGCGAGGATGACGTGAGTCCCACGATATTTCGAGATGGAGGATTTCGCTTCTTTTTCTTCTCGCGAGAAGAATCTCGCATGCATGTGCATGTGAGGTCGGCGGACGGAGAAGCGAAGTTTTGGCTCGAGCCGCAGGTTGAGTTGGCGACGAGCCACGGATACAACGCCTCGGAAACACGCCGCATCGAAGCGATCGTCAAGGACCATTACGATGAACTTATCGACGCCTGGCAAACCCACTTCGGCAGTTGAAGTGGTCGACATCTCCGCACACGGCCTTTGGCTTGCCGTGAGGGACGGGGAGCACTTCTTGCCGTTCGACGAGTTCCCTTGGTTCAAGGCGGCGTCGATTGCCGCCGTCCTGAATGTGATTGAGGAGAGCGAGGGCAATTTTCACTGGCCGGAACTCGACGTCGATCTCTGCTTGGAGTCCATCAAGAACCCCGAGCAGTTTCCGCTGAAGTCACGTCTTGGCGCGTGACATTCGAGTTCTTGGCCGGGTCGATTTTTAAAAATCGAACTGCGCCCGCGTCCCGAAAATGTCCGCGTCGGTGTCGTTCCCCACGGGGCGATCGAGCATCGCGTGGATGTAGTTGAACTCGATGCGGGTGAACTTGTTGAGGTACCAGTTGAGGCCTGTGGTGAGGTCTTGGAGCCGACCGCCCTGGATGTCGGCGTCGTTAAGGTCGAGCATCGAGTGGCGACCGCAGAGTTCGAAGGCGCCCGGACCGCCGTGGCCGAATTGCACGTCGGCACGACGCGGGTGAACGCCGGGGTCGTGCGGTCGTAGGTGCGGCGCTCGCCGGTGAGGACGTAACCGAGCTGAGCGTACGCAGCGGGAAAGTGAAGCGTCCCGCCGGCGATGCGGTCGACGCGGCCTTCCATAATTTCCGACTGGAACACGAGCGACCCCAGCCCGGCAGCGAGCTCGCCGCCGATCACCTGGTAATTGTCCGTGGGCAGCGCGAGCGTATCCACGAAAAACGGAATGGGGAAGACGGTCGTGTTGTTAAAGTCGCCTTGCGTGAAGCCCACCTCGGGCGTCGAGCGCAGGCGAACCGAATTGGTCGACGGGTTGTTGTAGGTGTAATTGCCGCCGAGATGAACGACATTGCCGTCGTCGTCGCTCCAGAGGACCATCGTTTCGCGCGTCGCCGTTCCGTAGCCCCCATCGCCTGACGCGCTGCCGAACTGATCGGTCGGGTAGCGGTAGCCGGACACGGCCCACGTGGCCGTCTGGTCGAATGCGGTGTTGAAGGCGCCGACGCCGATTTGCCGGAACGGCGCCAGAGCGAACGCTCCATGAACATGACTTCGCGAATGCTGGTGGCGGGCTCCATGCTGAAGGGCTGTTTCCACTGGCCAACCTTTACGTTGCCAAGCACGGGCAAGGCGGACGTGTTCACCCAGACGTCGGTGAAGTTCGGCCGCCTGGGGAAGGCGAAGTCGTACTCCATTTTGCACGAGACGTTGTCGGTGAGGTTGCCCTTGGCGCCGAGGCGGGCGCGGCGGAACTCGCCGACGTCCTGGGCGTCGCCGACGACAGCCTGATTGGCCGCGTCTTGAGCGAACCAGATCCCGTCGACCTGAGCGAAGCCGGAATTGACAATGAGCGGGTACGCGGGTTTCTTGACCGCCGCGCCGCCCGCGGCTTGGAAGGTATTCGAGGCCTGCATCACGGCTTCGTCGAGCACGATCCCGTCGGCAACAGTCGCTTCCGCGGGCGCGGGTTGCGTGGCCGGCGCTTCTTGAGAAAGGAGCGTCGCTTCGGAGCTCGTCGCGCTCGGCGCGATCTGCGCATCGGTCGAAACGGGCGTTGTTGCTATGAGGGACGTTGTCGGCGCCATCCATTCCGGGGCGCCCGCGCGAGCCGCCGCGAGGTTGGAAGCGACAACGAAGCTAAGGGCAGCGGCGAAAAATCTTCGGCGCATGGATCATCAATCCTACACGGGGTGGGCACGCGTCCGCTGGCGACGCATCCGAGGCGGGACGAGCGACGCCGCGCTCGCTGGAATGCTTATCGACCCAACGCCTCGATCCCGCTCATCCGTACGCACTTCCTGCCCGACTCGTAACCGGCAATTCGATAACGGCGCCAGTAGTGACAGCATGCTCCGAGAGCGCAGCTTATTTCTTCCGCGGCGCGAATATCAACAATCCGCCAATCTTCTCGTAGCCCACACGTGGGTAGAGCAGGGCGCCCGCGTGGCTGCTGAGCAGTACCGAGCGTGCGGCGCCGCGCGTGCGATCGTCGCGCAGCATCTTGCTCAGCATGCTGGCGCCGATCCCTCGCCGGCGATGCGACGGCCGAACGTACATGTTCGAGCACCAAGTCGACGCCCCCGCATCAACGCTGCGAACCCAGCCGACGATCTCGCCCTCGTCGAGGGCGACGTACTGCCGAAACGGCGCGCTCACTCCGAGCTGCTCCGGCGGAATCGGCCGCGTGCGCGTCGCCTTAGCAAACTGCTCGGCAAGGGCCTGCGTGCGAACGCGCTGAATCGCAGTCGGCGACGAACTTCGCGGAATTCTCTTGAGCCGATGCACGAGCAACGGCTCGGTCGCGAGCAGCCGGTAGCCGAGCAGCTTGTACTCGCGTCGCAAGAGTTCGTCTGGCTCATCGGCCCGATGGATGGCCCCAATGAAGTACCGTCCGCGCGCATGCCGCCGAGCGACGCGATCGACCTCCGCGGGCTGGAGGTCGTAGGCGATCCACTCCTCTTTGCGATAATCGCGCGGGTTGCGTCGCGGAGCGTCGCGCATTACCCACACGCCTTCGACGAGCGCCCACTCGTAGGGATGCGCGCGACTCTTCTCGGCGCAAAACCCGCGCAGGAAGGCGTCGATGGCCTCGGTAACGTCAACTTGGCGTTTTGGCATCAACAGTATGGAACCTCACTGCCGCCGATTATAACTAGGTGGGGCCTCATTCTAAGTCTCTCGATGTCAGCGAGTCCTATGCGACTTCGGTTGGCCACGTTCTGCGCCGCGTTTGCGACCCTTGTGCTGATGTCGCGAATGGGACAGGCGCATCTGCCTTATCCAGCAACGAGAGCCATAGAGTCGAACAACGGCAAGTATGTCTTGGTCCTCTTGATGTCGTCGACAGAGCGCACTGAACGCCGAGAGGTAGCCGATTACGATCCCGCTATCGATCAAGCGCTCACGCCAGAGGAGTTACAGGAATGGGGCGAACGCGTAGCGCTGCAGAAAACTGTTGAGGCGAACTACTCGCAGAGCGGCTTGTATCGCAACGATGGATCGGCGGAGCTGTTGTGGCCCGTGCCATATTTATCTACCTGCCGAACCATTTTTGTTGCGAACGACGGCATCCATGTCGTCGCCGCGAAGGGCATGGGAAGCACATGCTGGGACAACGAGACGGACAGCTTCGTGTTTTATTCGGCGGGGACGAAGATTGCCGGCTACGACGACATCTCCATTCTGCCGTGCTACTGGATGAGGAGCATACTCGCGAGTTGGGCAGGGATTCAACCTCCCTACGACGAGTCGATGGTCTTCAATGACCACGACAGCGCGTTCACCATCGCAACGAATCAGGGCGATGAGCTAAGTTTCGATTTGACGACGGGGAAGGCTAGGCGACGCCGCTCCCCGTGGACGAGTTACTTCACGTTGCCTTTGATCGCGCCGCCAGTGGGATACCTATTGTTCCATCGCCGCCGAGAAACTCTCCGAATCGCGGATCGGGCGAAAGGGTTCGGCTTTTCAACTCGGGAGCTATTCGCCGTGATGACCTTTGTCGCCGGCGCGGTCGCAATCATGCAACTGCAAGGATGGTTTGGCGGGGCATGCGCCGCGATCGCTCTGGCAGGAGCGCTTGAGGCGCGAGGGCGCTGGGCTTCGACTCATGCGTGGCTTCTTGGCTCTATTGCAGCAATCTACGGTTGCTACTCCATGCTTCTTGCCTGTGCGCTGATCGACACGACTTTCTTCGACGGTTGGACACTCCTACGATTTTGGCTGGATTCCAAGGGCAGTGTGGGTGTGCGAATCGCCATCCTGACCACGGTGGCCGTTGGGGCGGGATGGCTCGCCGTCTGGGGTTGCTCGTCTCAGCGTGAAGGCCGCGCAACAAAAAACCCCGCGACATCCTGAGATGCCGCGGGGTCGAGTGGTTTTCAGTTGAAAGCGAACTGCCTAATCCAGGAACCCAGACAGCTCCTGGCTGCGGCTCGGTTGCTGCAGCTTGCGCACGGCCTTCGCTTCGATCTGCCGGATGCGCTCGCGGGTCACCTTAAAGATGTGGCCCACTTCCTCAAGCGTGTAGCTGTAGCCGTCGCCCAAACCGTAACGCAGCTTGATGATCTCGCGCTCGCGGTAGCTGAGCGTCTTGAGCACCTTCGAAATCCGCGACCGCAGCATCTCTTGCGCGGCGCCGATCGCCGGGCTCTCGGCCCCGCTATCCGGCAGCAGGTCGCCAAAGTGGCTGTCC
>JANOIK010001221.1:0-1750 GCA_031407585.1 Planctomycetota bacterium
TTCCACTCAACGTCATGGGCCCGGCCGGACTTGCGGAGATTCGAACTTTTGTCCGCAGCCAGAACATGCCGCAGAGCGTGCGCCCGGACTCGCTCGACATCGTGAGCCAATAGCGCTCGCTTCGCACGCCGCGCCGCGGCACACTAGGGGCATGCCCCGATTCGTGTTGCTGTATCATCAGTGCCCGCCCCATCTCGGCACGCCGAGCCATTGGGATCTCATGCTCGAGCAGGGCGAGACTCTCGCGACGTGGCGGCTGCTGGAGCTGCCTTCGCCCATGGCGGCGCTCGTGCCCGCCGTCAAGCTTGCCGATCACCGCGTCGCTTATCTCGATTATGAAGGCTCATTGAGCGGCGATCGGGGCGACGTGCAGCGAGTCGATGCGGGGTCGTACGAGTCGATCGAAAGCACTGCGATTCGATGGGCGATTCACTTCGACGGCCAACTTCTCTCCGGGCCAGCGGTGCTCGAACTCCGCGACGGCGACGAGTGGACGCTTTCCCTGCAGTAGCAGCAGCCCGGCCGATGTCGAGTCAAGAATCGCCTCGCCGCGTATACTGCCGCCATGCTTTCTCGCGTACTCTCCAATGCATCGAATGGCCGCCAGCTCGGTCTCGAACTGTTCGAAGACCGCCGTCTCCTCATCGCGGGCGTGACGGTCATCACGCACGGCGCCCAGGTCTTCGGCGGCCTCCCCGACTGGACCGTCACCATGGCCCAGGCCGTGCTCGATCGGGCCGACGGCGCCGCGACCGCCCGCAACGTCGGCAGCCTGTTTCAGAACAATCCCACCACGGGCCAGTGGCAAGCCGTGGGCAATGCGGCCTGGACGAACAGCAACTCTCTCTCCGACCACATCGTGCTCATCTACGACTGGTCGGCCGAGTCGGGCAAGTTCGCCGACGGCTGGCTCGAAGCCGCGGCGGACAATCTGTTCGCGAGCCTCGTCGCCGTGAACGACTATCTCTCCGGCGGCCTGCAGGCGCGAAGCTTCTTCGACGCGGCCCGCTCCGCCGGTGGGGGCGCCGGGCTGCTCGATTTTCACTTCATCGGCCACAGCCGCGGCGCTGTGCTCAATTCGCTCGTGGCGGAACGGTTCGACCACTACTTCGGCGAGCTGACGATCGACCACGTGACGACGCTCGACGCCCACCCGGCGGCGCCGATGAACGACCCGGGTTACGTGGCGACCAATCCGTCGCAGAACAGCCGCGTCTTTACTTACGACAACGTGCGGTTCGCGGACAACTACTTCCAGAACGACAACTCCTACGAGCCCGCATCGTTCGACTTCGACGGCGTGTTGGCCGACGGAGCGTTTAATTTTCAGATTCCCACGCCCGTGCTGGAAAACGGCGGCTCCGGTACGGAGCACAGCGACGTGCATTCGTGGTACTACGGCACGATCACGGCGCCGTTTGCGGCGAACTACGCGGGGTTCGGCGGCGCTGGGCGGAATAATGACAGCGACGTCAGCTTTCCCGAGGCATGGTGGAGCGCTTCCGGCGTGCCCGCGCGCGTCGCCACGGGTTTTGAATTTAGCACGATCGGCGGCGCGAGCCGTGCGGAGTTGCCGGTGACCGGCGCGAAGATCGCCGCGGGCGTCATCCCAACAGTCGTCGATGGCGACATGGCGGTCGGCAGCGACGGGTTCTTCAGCGATGCGCTGCCGGGATGGGAATCCCACGGCGGCGGCGGATCGGGCCCGCTCGGCGGCGGCGCCGATCTGTACGTCGAGCTGAACTCCGGA
>JANOIK010001229.1:0-5820 GCA_031407585.1 Planctomycetota bacterium
CGCCCACGAACGTGCGGCTGAGGACCTCGCCGTACTTGGCGAGGTAGGCCAGCAGGCGGCCGTCGCTGGAGTCGCAGTGGACGTCGATGTCCAGAAAGTCCTGGCTGAGGGCGTCGCTCACCGCGGCGGTGAGGCGCGAGAGGCCGGCGCCGGTCGTGGCGCTGATCTCGACGGCGCTCGGGAAGCGGTTGCGAATCGACGCGATGCTCGCGGGGTCGGTCACGCGGTCGATCTTGTTGAGAACCAGCAGGGCGTCCTTCTCTTCGATGCCGATTTCTTTGAGCACGTCGTAGACCGCCGTGATCTGGTCGAGCGCCGCCGGATGGCTGGCGTCGGCCACGTGGATGAGGAGGTCGGCCTGGCGAGCTTCTTCGAGCGTGGCCTTGAAGCTGGCGATGAGCTTATGCGGCAGATCGCGGATGAAGCCGACGGTGTCGCTGAGCAGCACGGGGCCCCAGCCGGGGAGCTGCCAACGACGGGTGCGCGTATCGAGCGTGGCGAAGAGCTTGTCCTCGGCGAGGACGTCGGCGCCGGTGAGGGCGTTCATGAGCGTGCTCTTGCCGGCGTTCGTGTAGCCGACGAGCGAGACGGTCATGCGGTCGCGGCGGCCGGCGACTTCGCGTTCCTTGCGGCGGGAGATTTTTTCGAGGTCGCGCTTGAGATCGATGATGCGCTTCTCGGCGAGGCGGCGGTCGGTTTCGAGCTGCTTTTCGCCAGGGCCGCGCATGCCGACGCCCATCTTCATGCGAGACAAGTGGGACCACATGTTCTTGAGCCGCGGCAGGGCGTACTCGAGCTGGGCGAGTTCGACCGCGAGCCGGGCTTCGTGCGTTTGCGCACGGCTGGAGAAGATGTCGAGGATTACCTCGGTGCGGTCGAGCACTTTCACGCCGACGGCCGCTTCGAGGTTGCGGAGCTGCGCGGGCGAGAGATCGTTGTCGAAGATCACTACGTCGGCGTCGGCGCCGGCCACGAGCTGCTTGAGCTCCTCGACTTTGCCGTGGCCCACGTAGGTGGCGGCGTTGGGCGCCTGGCGGCGCTGGAGCATGCGGCCCACGACGGTGGCGCCGGCGGTTTCGACCAAACCCGAGAGCTCGTCCAGCGGGTCTCCGTCGTGCGAGAGAGACGGATGGTCAGGCAGGAGAACGCCGACCAGGATGGCGGCTTCGCTCTCGACGCTGTGCTTGCGATCTTGGAATGACACTGGGCGGTGGGGGTCCTTGGGTTGGCAAGCTCCGTGGGGGGCCTGCAAGGTTTATCGTCGGAAGGCGGCGCCTCGCTGTATGCCGGGCGGGTGAACGCCGCCGATAGCACTTCTGAAATTCATTATACCGGGCGCTGTGGGAAGGCAGCGCGCGGGGAGGGCCGCGTTCCCAGGAGAGCGGCTGGGGACCGGAGGTTCAAGGCCGGTTTTGCGGAATGGGGCGCAGGAAGGGCTCCGCGCGGCGGATTGCCGACGAACCGCGGCGGCAGCGCGGACTCTCCGCGGGGCTGCATGCGACGGCGTCGGAACCGGCACGCGGGCTTGCACCACTACAGCAGGCCCTCGCCCAGCAGTGCGAAGACCGAGTCTTCCGCCGAGGCGTCGAGGTCGCAATCCGTGGCGCCGGGCGATGCGGAGTCGTCGGCATTTGCGCCTTCGTCGCTAGCGAGCACAACGGACGCGGCGCCGAACCGGTTCGTATTGCCGCTGGTCGCGGAGTGCGCCGCGTCGCGGGCCGCCACGCGGCGGTCGGCGGGGCGATACGCGGGTCGGCCGGGCGACGAGGAGCCCGGAGTTCCGGCGCCGGCGAGCGTGCCGAAGCGAGGCGTGACGGGAACTGAGGCGGGCGTCGGGGGAGCCGCGGCGTCGACCTGGAAGGATTGGAGGTCGTACTCAGGCTCCTCGGCGGCGACTGAGGCGAACGCCACGGCGGGCTCTTCGCTTCCGCCGCCGGTGGACGCGGGAATCTCCGCGGCGACCACGGAGGTCATGCCGAACTGCGAGCGCCAAATTCCGAGATCAAGCGCGTTGACCTTTCCGTCTCCGGTGGCGTCGCCTTGGCTCTTGGTGGCGCCCGCCTGCAGTCCATTGAAGCGCTGCCAGATGAGGTAGTCATCGCCGTCGACCTGGTTGTCGCTGTTGAAGTCCGCGGCGAGGGCCGTGGACGTGGACTCGAAGGCGCCCGTATCGATGCGCCCGCCAAGAACGCGAGCGAAGCCTGTGCCGCGCTGATCGGTGGTCAGCGGGGGCGAGAAGGCGTTGGCATTGAACGAGGGCTTGCCGGAATTGATCGCGGGGCTGCCGACGAGCAAGGCGTGCGTTTGCGTCAGCCCGCCGTTGAAGGCCAAGGGGCCCAGCTGCGGATTGAGGATGCCCGTCTTGTCGCCGGGCTCGATGAACTCGCCGATGGCGTTGCCCGTGCCGATGACGTTGTAACCCTGCGAGTTGAAGCTGTTTGCGAAGACGCCAGCGTCAAAGTCGACGTCGCTGCCGGAGCCTGCCACGGAGCCGACATTCCCGGCGATGATGGACGACTCGACCGTGGTCTGGGTCGCGGCATTGCCGAAGCTGGCCACGCCGTTGCCCGCATTGAGATAGGGCGTCGAGTTGTTGGTGATGGTGCTGTGGCGGATCGCGGTGGCGCCGTCGGCATTGAACACGCCGCCGCCGCGCTGGCCCGTCGAGTTGCCGGAGATGGTTGAATTGAGAATCGTGGTGGTTTGCGTGCCGGCGAGGTTGGTATCGCTGTAGACGCCGCCGCCGCGCGACTGACCGTTCGTGGTCCGATTTTCGGAGACCGTACTGTTGCGGATCGTGACGTTGCCGCTGAGGTTGGCGACGCCGCCGCCGTTGGCGTTGAGGCCGGCGGCCGTGTTGAGCCGAACTTGCGAGCCGGTAATCAGGAGCGTGCCGCCAGTTCCCGCCGCGGCGCCCGCGCCGTGGCCGCCGGCGCCGAATGTATCGTTCTCGAGAACAACGGAATTATTGATGGTGAGTACGCCGCCGTTGACGTAGGCGCCGCCGCCCGTGGCGTTCGTGCCAGCAACTGAGTTGAAGGTGACGGTGGTGTTCTTGTCCAGGGTGACCTGGCTTGAGGCGCCGGTGACGTAGAGACCGCCGCCGTCGGAGTTCGACCCGGTGGTCGTGTTTCCGCCGAACGCGGATTCCTCGAACGCCACGGTGGACGAGTCGAAGAACGCGCCGCCGCCGTCGGAGAGACCGGCAGAGGTGGTGTTGCCGACGATCGTCATTTCGGAGGCGACGAGCGTGGAGTTCTTCAGCGCGAGGCCGCCGCCCCGGCTGGAACCCTGGAGGGTCGAGTTGCCCGAGATGGTGGTGTAGAAGAAGTTGAGGTTTGCATTGACGGCGTAGATGGCGCCGCCGTCGGCGCCGGGGCCGTCCGTGTAATTGCCCGTGAGGGCGCTGTTGCGGAGTATGAGCGAGGCGCCCTGCTGGAAGATCGCTCCGCCGTGCATGTTCGGCGTCAGCACGCCGGGATTGAGCGGATTGAACGTGACCGTGTGATTGTTGACGAACTGCAGGTCTTCGAGCGTGAGATTTTCTCGGCTGAGAATGGCGCCGCCGCCGACGCTGGAGATCGAGTTGAACAACCCGATGCCGGTGATGGTGACGTCAATCGTGGTGGCGGCGTTGCCGTCGTCGACGTTGAAAATGCGCTGGGGGCCGGCGAGCGGGTAAAGTGAGTGAATCAACCCGGACCCATCGAGAGACAGATCTAAGGAGCCCGGGCCCTCGATGGTCATCGGGGTCGTGATCTGCATCGTCGCGGGCTGATTGATGGACAGGCTTCCGGCGTTTAGGGAAAGACTGGTGGGGAGCGTGGGATCGAAGGTGATCTTGTCGCGCAACGGATTGCCGTTGGCGAGCTTGATGGCCTCGCGGAGCGACAGGAAGCCGAAGTTGTAGTTGCCGTCGTCGCCGTCCTGAGCGGTTGAGACGATGAACTCGGAGCTCTGCAGTTCGTACGCGCCGATGTCGATGCGGGCTCCGACGACGGCGTCGCCGTCGAACACGCGCACGAAGTCGGGTCCGCGCTGGTCGAAGTTGATCGGCGTATTGTACAGCGGGGTCACGAACGCGTTGGGAGTAAAGCCAGGGTCCCCCTGATCGATGATCGGGCTACCCGTCTTGGGTCGATGCGTTTCGGTTTGGCCGCCGGTGATCAGCAGCGGCTCGAGCATGGGGTCGGTGATGCCAGGCTTGTCGTTATTCGCCACGGTGAAGGCGCCAATTGCGTTGCCCGTGCCGACTAAGTTGTAGCCCTGCGACACGACCTTGGCGTTGGCTCCGGTCGCGTATTCGACGTCGTTGATCGCGTTCTGCGAGACGATGCTGCCGCGAATCTTGGTGCTGGCGGCGGCTCCGTTGAGCGTATAGACGCCGCTGCCGCGGGTCGTGCCGGCCGTGTTCAGCGTGATCGTGCTGAACTGGATGGTGAGGTTAGCATTGGCGTTGGCGATGCCGGCTCCGCGGCCATTGGCGCTATTGCCGGAGAAGGTGGAGTTGGAGACGATCACCGTGCCGGCGCCGGCGTAGAACCCGCCGCCGTTGGTGGTGGCGAAATTGTTCTTGAGCGTGGAATTGTGCAGCTCGAGCGTGCCGCCGCGGACGGCGATGCCGCCGCCGTCGCCCTTGGATCTGTTATCTTTGACGGTGCTGTCGACAAGCAGCAGCGATCCGCTGGACAGAAGGATGCCGGCGCCGCCGCTCGGATCGTTGATGTCGCCGCCCTTGAACGTGAGATTGCTGATCTCCACGTCGGTGCTGGCGCCAGTGATCTGCAAAACGCGGCTCCCCAGCCCATCGCCCGGCGTTGGGTCCGTGGTGCCGACGTCCAATTCCAGAATGAACTCGGTGGGGCCGATGATCGTGGTGTCCGTGGACAGCGTGAGCTGACCCAGGGTGAGCGCGATCGTGGCGGCCGAGACCTGGGCGTTGGGGTCGTTTTCGAATTCGCGGTCCCGCAGCGCGGGCGAGAAGGTGATGACGCTGGGGTCGGTATTCTTTCGCGCGAAGGCGATCGCTTCGCGCAGTGTGAAGTCGCCCTGCGTCTCGTAGCCAAGGATCGTGATGAATCCCTGGTTGATATCGGTGATCTCGAACACGCCGGCGGTTTGTCCCTCGGTTTCGCTTTCGTCGTAGAGCTCGTCGACCTGGAACGCGACGGACTGGCGCTCGATGGCGCCGACGTCGGCGATGGGGTCGGGCAGGCCGGTGTAATTGAAGACGCGGGAGTAGTGGAACCCGCGCTGCTCGTAGCCGCCAGCGATTGTGGGATCGGCCGCGTCGAGGGCGGGGCTGACGTCGGTGAGCATGAACGTGTTCGTCGACCCCCCGTAGTCGGCGAGCAGGGGCTCGAGGGTGAGAGCGTCGATAATGAACCCGGGATCGGTGCCCGCGGCCTGATCGGGGCCCAGAAATGCGGCCGGTGGGGGCGCAGGTGGCGTCGGATTGAGCACGACCTGAGCGCCGGGCGAGTGGATGATGTTGTATCCGAGCGTGCCGGGAATGGGGCCCGTCATGAGATCGATTTCGCCGGACCAGATCGATTGCTCCAGAGGAATCGCCGGATCGTCATCGGTCTCGCCAACGACGGCGAGGTCGTCGTACGTCGGCATGGCGATGCTGGTGTTCGGTTTTGCGATCATCTTCGTCGCGCGGAAGCTGCCCGTCGCTAGCTCTTCCAGCGTTGAAACCGCCCGCTTGTCGCGGAGCAAGCTCTTGGGAGTCAGCACGACGAGGGGCTTGCGCCACTTGCGGATTACCTGCCGTCGCAGGGCATGAAAATATTGAGCAGGGGTCGTCGGGTTGACGAT
>JANOIK010001239.1:0-1655 GCA_031407585.1 Planctomycetota bacterium
CCCGGAGTGATCAAGATCGAAACTCCGGTCGGCGTGGTGACGGCGCGGCTTTATGACGACGGCTCGGTATCGTTCGAAAATGTCGCGAGCTACCGGAGTCTGAAGAACATCGCGGTCGATGTGGGCGGCTATGGCTCGATGAGCGGCGACGTCGCGTGGGGCGGACACTGGTTTTTTCTGGCACATGTCGAGGAGTCGTGGATGCAGTCATCGCTTGAGCGCTTGACTGCCTTGGCGTGCCGCGTCCGCCAATCGCTGGCCGACGGCGGCGTCACGGCCGACGACGGCGCCGAGATAGACCACGTCGAGCTGTTCGGCCGGCCGAGCGACGTAGCCAAGGCCGACAGCCGCAGCTTTGTTTTGTGCCCGGGCGGCCACTACGATCGCTCGCCCTGCGGGACGGGGACGAGCGCGAAGCTGGCCTGCCTTGCCAGCGATGGACTGCTCGCTCCCGGCGCCGAATGGCGGCAAGAGTCGATGATCGGCAGCGTGTTTCGCGGGCAATATCGTCGGACTGAACGCGACGGCGTCATCATTCCGACGATATCCGGGCAGGCGTACGTCACGGCTGATGTGACGATGGTGATGGACCCCAATGATCCATTCGGCTTGGGCATCCCGAATGAGTCCGGCGCGCGGCCTTCGTAAGGGCGCACGCGAATGACTAACGACGGCGCGGACGTGATCGTGATCGGCGGCGGGGTCGTGGGCGCCGCCTGCGCGTATTATCTAGCCGAAGCGGGACGCAAGGTTCGGATTGTCGACGCCGCAGGGTTCGGCGCCGGCTGCTCCCATGGCAACTGCGGCATGGTTTGCCCAAGCCATGTATTGCCGCTGGCGGCGCCAGGAGCAATCAGCAAGGTGCTCATGGCCATGCTGCGGGGCAACGCACCACTGGCGATCAGGCCGGGATTCAATTTCGCGCTGTGGGCTTGGTTGGCCAGGTTTGCACGGCGCTGTCGGCACGACTCGATGATGGAGGCGGCGCGCGGAAGCCATGCCTTGCTCGCCTCCTCGCAACGCCTGTACCACGAGCTGCGAAAGGATCCGCTCTTCGACTGCGAATGGCAGGATCAGGGCCTGCTGTTCGTTTATAACTCCGCGCACGACTTCGACGGGTACGCCCGCTGGGAGAAACTGCTGCGCGACGAGTTTGACGTCGCCGGCGCGCGAATCGAAGGCGCTGACCTAACGCGGTTTGAACCGGCGCTGAAGGAGGGTCTCGCAGGCGGCTGGCACTACGCCGGCGACTCGCACTTGCGTCCGGACAAGCTGATGGCGGCGTGGCGCACCCTGCTCCAAAAACGGGAGGTCGACATTGTCGAGCACGCGGCCGCCAACGAGATTGAGATGAATTCGGGCTCGGTGACGTCGCTTAAGACAACTCACGGCGAGATGCGTGCCGGCGCCTACGTGTTGGCCACCGGCGCTTTGGCGCCTACGCTCGGCGCCGCCCTAGGGTGCAAGTTGCCTATTCAACCTGGCAAGGGTTACTCGCTCACGATGCCGCGACCCAGTGTCACGCCCGTCGTGCCAATGATTCTCGAGGAGTATCATGTGGGCGTGACGCCGTTCGCCACGGGCTTCCGGCTGGGGTCAACCATGGAATTCGCCGGTTACGACGCCACGATCAATCGGCGGAGGCTGGCTCTATT
>JANOIK010001257.1:0-3918 GCA_031407585.1 Planctomycetota bacterium
CGCGGCGAGTTCTCGACGTACGTCTCGGGCAAGAACAAATGGAAGATCAGCTTCACCAACGGGCACGAGTTCGCCGCCCGCGATAACTACGGCAACCTGTACGTCGAAAAGTGGAAGCGGATGAACCTGAACGCCAACGCCAGCCCGTGGATTTCCACGAATCGCGGCATGGCGGGGCTGGACGAGGCCGTGTCGTTCAAGCTGTACGACCTGGCCGGCGTGAACGCGCCCAACACGAACTACGTTCACTGGCGGGTGATCGACGCGGCCGCGGAGGCGCCGACGGGCACGAGCACCGCCCAGTACGAAGGCGACATGTGGGGCCTGTATCTCGCGGTGGAGAACACGGGCGGCCGCTACCTGGATGAGCACGGCCTGGAAGAGGGCAACGTGTACCAGATCGAGGCCGGCGCCGCCGACTCGACCAACCAATCGCCCACCCAGCCCACCGACGCTTCCGATTGGAACGCCCTGCGCGCCCAGATGGAAAGCGGCACGGCGACCGAGGCGTTTTGGCGGAATAACGTCAACCTCGCCATCTCGATGTCGTTCGACGCCATCACGCGCGCCGTCTCGAACGTCGACGTTCGCCCCGGTTACAACTACAACGCATATCACGCGCCCGACGACCTGTGGCAGATCATTCCTTGGGATCTGGACATGATGTACATCCCAGAGACCCATCAGACCGGCAGCAACTACTACTCCACATACTTCTCTCGAGCGCGGCTCGTACCGGCGCTGGAGCTGGAGTTCAAGAATCGGTCCCGGGAGCTTCTCGACCTGCTGTTCTCGGACGCCTCGCGCACGGGCGGGCAGGTCGCGCAACTTGTCGACGAGTTCGCCCGCCTGGTGAACGACTCCAACGGCGCGGGCGGCTATCTCAACGGCTGGGCCGAGCTCGACCAATACATGTGGAATTACAATCCGAAGACCACAGCGGCGCACCAGGGGCAGTTCTACGCGAACCCGTCCAGCGAGAGCATGTTCGGCGGTACGTACTCCCGATCGCTCAGCACCGCGAACTTCACGGGGATGGTGAAGTGGGTCATCGACTTTATGACCAACACCAATTCCAACCCTCTGTGGGCGGTTGGCGATGCCGACGGCGACGGACAGGGCGACGTCGATACGATGGTGCACGGCTACGGCTTCAATTACTTGCAACTCGAGGCCGCGGACGCCGCGATCCCGAATAAGCCGACGATCGTATACGACGGCGACGTCGGTTACCCCATCGACGGTCTGGCGTTTGAGACGGGCGCGTTCCTGGACCCCAACGGCAGCGCGTTCGCGAAAATGGAGTGGCGGATCGCGGAGATTTCCAATCCCAACACGCCGGGCTTCGACCCCGCGGCGCCGTGGAAGTATGAAGTCGACGCGGACTGGGAAAGCGGCGAGCTCGTCACTTACGGCAGCACCATGACCGTCCCAGACGGCACCCTGGAACCGGGCCTCACCTATCGCGCCCGCGTCCGCATGCAGGACGACACGGGCCGGTGGAGCCATTGGTCGACGCCGGTCGAGTTTCTCACGACGCCCGGCACGTCGACGCCGACGCTCGCGATCACCGAGCTGCACTACAACCCTATCGCGGATGCCGCGTGGGCCGGCGATCGGCAGGAGCTCGAATTCATCGAGGTGATGAACACGGGGTCGCAGCCGGTCGACATCTCGGGCATCCAGATCACGACGTTCGCTGGCACGCCGTACGTCTTTGCCAACGGGTTGAACCTGGCGGCGGGGCAGCGGATCGTGGTGGCGAACAATGTCGCGGCGTTTCAGGCCGTCTATGGCACGGGCGTCAACCTGGCGCCCCTGGGATACGACGGCAATCTCAGCAATGGCGGCGAGTTTGTGGAACTGGCGACCGTCGCCGGCGTCGCGTTTCAAACGATCGAATACTTCGACATTGGCGACTGGCCGACGGGCCCCGACGGCAACGGGCCGTCGCTCGAGATCATCAACCCCATCGGCTCCGCGAGCAACGGCGCCAATTGGCGGGCCAGCGCCATGCTCGGCGGCTCGCCCGGCTGGGACGGCGGCGCCGTGATGGCGGGCGACTACGACCGCGACGCGCAGGTTGACGGCGACGACGTGCTCGTCTGGCAGCGGCTGCTAGGCTCCCGCACGCCCGCGCTACTGGGCGCCGACGGCAACGGCAATCGCGTGGTGGACGCGGGCGACCTCGGCGTGTGGAGCGGCGAGTACGGCGAGCCGATGCTGGCCGTGGCGTCGATTGCCGCGGATGACGACGGTGACGACGCCGATGACGCCGCCTCGCAAGACGCCGTGCCGCCCGATTTCGGCGGATGGATTTACGTCGCCGAGCCGTCGATCCTCAAGCCGACGTCTGCTCGCGGTCAGCGCAGCGCGTATTGTCCGCCGGCAGCCACTCTCGCGGCGCGAAGTCACGACGCCGCGATCGCCGCGCTGGCGAACTCGACCGAGACCTCGACGCTGGAGTCCGACGACTCCGACGCCGCGGACGGTTCGCTCGACGCCCTCGACGCGGCCCTGGAAGACGCCTTCGCCGCGTCGGCTCTGTAGTCTCCTAGACATGGAGACTCTAACATCGTCTAGCCGGACGGCCCCGCCGTCCGGGACCCGGAGGGCGTGGCCGTCCGGCTAGTCGCCGCGCTACGTTCGCGCCGGCCGCTGGGAGGCGCTCTCGCATGAACAAAGCATTCGTCCGAGAGCCGGATTTCGACGGCCGAGCCTACTGCCCGCACTGCACCTCGCTGGGCCTGCCGGTCGAGCACGGGCCGCTGGATCGGCACATCCGCCCCGAGGCGCGCAACAAGCTGGGTGACACCGCGTGGTTCTGTAATTTCCACCGCTGCGACGTCGCGTATTTCAATCTCTTCGAGGCGGTGGTGCTGCGGGAAGAGTTGGCGGCGCCCGTCTATCCCCACGACCTCGACGCGCCGCTGTGCGCCTGCTTTGGACTGAGCTACGACGATGTCGCGGCCGACGTCCGCGAAGGCCATCCGGCACGCGTGCGGGAGCTCCTGGCCAAGTCGAAATCGCCCGCGGCACAGTGCGAGCAGCTCGCCGCCGACGGCCGGTGCTGCATGGCCGCCGTGCAGGAGTTGTACCTGCGGCTCCGCGGCGGCGCCGACTGATGAGCGCACTCCCCGTACAATGGCCGGCATGACGAACCCCGAGCCGCGGTCGGCTTACATCCATGTGCCATTCTGCCTGCATCGCTGCGGCTACTGCGACTTTGCAGTGATCGCCGGCCGCGATGACCTGTTCGACCCCTATCTCGCCGCCCTGGCCACCGAACTGAGTTGGCTCGAAACGCCGCGGCCGGTTGAGACACTCTACTTTGGTGGCGGAACGCCGAGCCACCTGCCCGCCGCGGAGCTGGCCCGGCTTTGCGACCTGGTCGCCCACTGGCACCCTCCTGCCGCGGAGTGCGAATGGACTGTTGAGGCCAACCCCGAGACGCTCACGCCGGACCGCGTGCAGGTGCTGGCCGAGCGGGGCGTCACCCGCGTGAGTCTGGGCGTCCAGTCGCTGCAAGACGCCAAGCTGCTGGCCCTCGACCGGCGGCACGACCGAGCCACGGCCCTCGCCGCCGTCGAGCGAGTGCACGCCGCGGGCCTGCAGGCGTCGGTTGACCTCATCTTTGCGGCGCCGTGCGAGTCGCTCGCGGATTGGAAAGCCGACCTTCGCGACGCGGTCGCGCTCGGCCCCGGGCATCTCTCGACGTACGGCCTCACGTTCGAGCAGGGCACCGCGTTTACTGTCGCCCGGCAGCGGGGGACCGTCCACGAACTCGACGAAGAGCTGCAGCGAGCCATGTACGCCGAAGCCATCGACGCCCTCGCGTTGGCCGGTTACGAGCACTACGAAGTTTCCAACTTCGCGCGGCCAGGGCGCCACAGCCGGCACAACGAAGTCTACTGGGCC